>JADGBS010000310.1 GCA_015231325.1 Oligoflexia bacterium
TGTTTTAAAAGTTTTTTAGTTTGCCTAACTGATTTTCCCGCTTTGATTGATTTGGCCGTTCTGGACGTTCTCGTTTTAATGATTTTCTTGATTGTACTGGTCACTTTTTTAGCAGGCCAAATAGCGGTAGCAATTTGAAAACGCTTACCCGCAAAAGCAATCCCAATCTTAATTATTTCCTTAATCCCACGTTGATACATTCCAGATGCATAATTCTTTTCTTCGATTTGAACCAAGGCCTCTTTAGCACACTTATCTAGTGCTCGTGAAACCATTTGTTCTTTTTTAGGTATCTCTTTTAAGCTTTTCAACTCAAATACAATACCTAATTTATTCTCATCTTTTGGAACAATCATGATGTCGTGGTAACCATGGCCATTTCACGGTTAGAGCTAATTTCATACAAATTACGATCTAAACTGGCGATCAATCCTAGCATCAAGCCGTGATAAAATGCCTCTGGTTCTCTTCCAGAATCTCGCACAGATATCGTTTTCGTGAATAATATTTCTAAATTTTCGGTAAATCCTTGCATATTTCCGGCCAGAAGATTAGAGAGGAATTTATTATACCATTGTATGCCTCGATCAGAACTTAACCACATTTCAATCATATTGGAGTAGACACTACTGATTTCTTGATTTGGTATTGCCAGTAAACACATTAAACCTTGTCTAACTATTTTGTATGAAACAACATTAAGATATCCAGCACTAACTAATAAACTCCATGCTGCTCCTGGATTTTGTTTTAGATTGGTAAAGACTACATGTTCATCAATTAACTGTTCACAAGGTTCTCTGAGTAATAACTTCTCAAGGCCTGCTTTAAACTCACTATCAGAATTGATTACTAAATTTCCAATTAAATCATTGTTACCAGTATTAACCCAATATGGACGTAATTCGTTATTTTCAATAAAATTAACAATTGACCACGGATTGTAAATAGTTTTTCCTGCAAATTTATATCCATTATACCAATTACTAACATCTGAAATACGATCAATCATTCCTGCTTTTTGTAACAAATCACCAACCTCTTCCTCTGTAAAACCAAAATACTGACTGTATTTAGACTGCATTACGGAATAAATTTTGACATTATTGAGTTCGGAGAAAAAACTCTCTTTTGCTATCCTTATCACTCCTGTCACCACCGCCCGATTTAATGATAAATTATCCTTTAAGGCAGCACCTAACAATCCTTGCATCAATGCTTTCATTTCGTCATAATAACCATTCATAAAACTGGTCTGAATTGGAGCATCGTATTCGTCGATTAAGATATAAACTTTTTTATTGTAATGTTTGAATAGATATTTACTCAATCGTAGTAAGGAAATTTCTAAATCAACTGCTTCGGCATTACCATCTATCAATTTTTGGACGAAGTTTTTTTCAACTGTCTCTAATTTTTCTGATTCAATCAAATATTGATATTCTTGAAAAAGATCTTGAATTATTACTCGTAATTTATTAACAGCATTAACGTATGAAGTTTCTTTAATATCTTTAAGGGTTAGGAAAATAACCGGATATTGTCCTTGATGTGAAATATAGCTAAGACCATTTATATCATTACCACAGTTAGCAATTTTAAGATTGTCGAACAATCCCTTGGTTGATTCTCTACCAACTTCAGCCGCTAAGAAGTATCGAAGCATGGACAGATTCAAAGTCTTTCCAAATCTACGAGGACGGGTTATCACGGAAACTTCGGCGGAGGTATTATCAATAAATTCTTTGATAAATAAGCTCTTATCAACAAAATCAAATTTTTGATCAATAATTTTTTTAAAGTCACTATAACCTAAAGCTAATTTCATATCTTTCATACCCAAAAATTTCATATCCAAAAGTTTGAAGCGTGGAATATTGATTGTAACAATGCCTAAAATAATTGTAGCCGTATTTAACTCAAATGTATGGCCATTTAAAGCGAGATTTTTATCTCTACTTGCAAATAAGAGCTGGCCTGACGGCAATGAAATCGGGAATTTATTAATTTCCCATTCCTAATAAGAACCTCTAGACATGTAGTTTATAACAATTGGCGGTTTTTCAACCATTTTTACTGGAGATGCATTGTCTAAAAATAAACCGCAATTTATTGTTTCGCAGATTAGATCGCGATTATCTCTTATGGTTAGCAACCTCTGTTTGCCATCGTTGATGGCAAACAATTCTGCGAGTTGTTTTTCTTTCCCGGAAACGACAATCTCGCGTAATTTCAGAGGACGTAAACTACGATAGCTACCTGTTAAAAAATAACGATCGCTCATGTTTTGTTCGGTAAATTTCACCAGCACATTTTCTTGAATTTTCAAGATGTCTTGTATGTAATTTCCCTCGTAGGCATATGGTATCTTACAAGAAAGACTCTCTGTAGAAACGGCCGCTAATGTTGCTAATGCCGCTAATCCGAGGTGTTTCTTTTTGTATCTAAATTGCAAATGATCAATAGTGGATTTATCACGCATAAGTTCGGCAATGATTTTATTGGCATTATCAAGAGCATTGCTGGGATTTCGTTGACGTAGATAGTAGTAAACTTTTAGCATTTCATTGTATTTACTAAATACATACTGAGGCAGTTCGAGAATATCAATTCCGGGGATTGTATAAATCTCTTGACCATATGGCCTATCAATACCAGGTGTTTTGCCTCTAACATGGCCAAGCATATACTCTATTGGACCACTTACCAAAATTTTTTCAATTGCCACCATGATATTTGAACTTTCTCGGTCAACCATATGAAAGCTATTTTCATAACTACGGCCCGCATAAGCAAACACAAACCCATAATCGCTTAGATTCTCCACTGTATCTGTATCAAATAAATCTTGTTCATTCATGGGAGTAATATCAAAATCAGCATACACAAAATATCGGTCGGGCGTTACGGTCTTATCTATGGTGGCCACCAAACGGAGGAGATCTGCTCGGAAATAAACCGGAAATTTATCGACAAATACTTCAGGGTTGTCGCGAACCAGTGGAAGATTTCTGACATCCATTAGTTCAATATTCCTATGAAATTCTTGCGAGCATATTTGATTAAACAAATCAGTAGTGTTTTTGATTGCTTCAGGAGAAGTCATAACTCTGTCAAACCAAAGATTAACTTTGGCCGAAGGATTTAGCTTGGCCCAATTACAAACTGGGAGCAGATATTCATTAACAAATGAAGCTTCATCTTTGGCCTTTCGTGAAAGAAAGCGATGTCCCACTTCGAACTTATTGTTGACCCATAACAAATTTATTGAATAATATCTAGTGCTTCTAAGTGACCCAGCAAGCAGATCTGGAGATATCCATATTGAAACTAAAAATATTCCGCATGACAAAAGTAGAAGGGAAGTATTCTTCATAACAAATAACACCGGCCAAAAATTATTTTATAGAATTCTAGGATTTAAAGTTTAGAGCACCAGTTTCGACTACCAAAATGGAATTTCTCAAATCATATAATATTAATATGTAATCTAATTTTCGTCATATAAATTTTTTACTTTAGAAAAATATTTTTTTTAGAGGGCCGGCAATAAAAATGGGACGTAGGCCTAACTGGACCCCATAAAGTTTTTTGATTCCACTTCGATAAGGGTTCAAGACAAAACGGCGAATATGGGGACAAGATGAAAACTTTTAAACAAATTAAATTTTCCCTACGATACAGCAGATACTTAGCAATTCATAAATGGGTGATAAGTTTCCTTGTTTTTTTTTTGCAAAACACCTTTGTTCATAACGTCTCTGCGTTCGATGCCATTGAAAATAACTCTTCTAAAGAAAATGCTTGGACCGGCAACAATCACGTACGCCGGAACATAGATATTATTTCTGAAAATGAAATCGCAAAAGCACAGGAAAAATCGATTTCATTAAGAACGCATTCATGGCCCAATCATGAAACGCTTTTGCTGTTAAAGTTGCTTGGTCTGCTTATGGGACCACTGCTTTTGGTTCTTTTAGGCATTACGTTTTTTCTGAAACGTCGTCTTAACCAAAGAATAAT
>JADGBS010000311.1 GCA_015231325.1 Oligoflexia bacterium
CTAGTGCTGGTGGCAGCGGCGCTGGCGCCGATAAAAGCGAAATGACCAGGTACATGTTGTAGGTAATAAGCAAAGTCCTCTGATAGCATCGAAGCACGCATGGACACCACTTTACAATTAATATTATTCGCTGCCTCTGTCGCCAATATACAACCAAGCTCGTCGTTAAATATGGGAGGACTACCATGCACATACTGTAACTCTGCGTTGGCATTAAATGATCGCGCAATATTGGTCGCTATTCGTTCAATCATATGAGGTAGTGCAGTTCCATCGAGAGGAGAAAAATAGCGAACAGTTCCCTCGAGTACCGATTCCTGCGCAATAACATTAAATCTTTGACCGGCATTGAATTTTCCAACACTGATTACTACCGCATTCAATGGGTCAATTTCCCTCGAAATAATTGATTGTAAATTCATAATGATGGCCGCACCAACTAGGATTGCATCCACGGCCTTGTGTGGTTGGCCACCATGTCCACCACGTCCATGAACTACAATGGAAAAGATGTCTCCACCGGCCATTCTGAAACCGCTATCGATGGAAATAGTTCCGCACGGTAAATCTGCCCATAGGTGCAAACCCAAAATATGATCAACTCCGGTAAGTACACCTTTATCGATCAAAAGTTTGGCCCCTTTTGCGTTCTCTTCTGCTGGTTGGAAGATTAATTTTATTTTCCCACAAAATTCGTCTCTCTTTTCGGACAGAATTTTGGCCGCTCCCAAAAGCATGGCCATATGTCCATCGTGTCCACAAGCGTGCATTACGTTTGGAGTTTGAGATCGATAGGGAAAATCATTTTTTTCGTCAATACTTAAAGCATCCATGTCCGCTCTTATGGCCAGACATGGACCTGTCCCACTTTCTATGCACCCACAAATACCATTTGTTCCTTCAATTTGTTCGCAGGCGATACCCATTTGAGTAAGTTCTTCGCAAAATCTTTTGGCAGTTCTATACTCTTCCATACTCAGCTGAGGATTAGCATGGAACTCCCTGCGCATTTTAATGACATAATCCCTATGATGATTGTTGCTCATTATTATTTCCCGATTTATTTCGATCTACTAATAAGGAGAGGCGTACAGATAGATGAATGACTTAGAGTTGTTTCCATAAGATTATTCCATAAGATTATTCCATGAAGTACATGATTTACCCGCTATTTGCTTATCTGATACAATAACACAATCCCAGCTCCTTTGCCGCTTTCAGGAAAAGTAACTACTACAGGATCAGAAAGAGATTTATCAAATATTATCTCTGGTTTGTATGATTCAAACATATAGTGATGAAGGGGGACAACAGCTGCTGCTCCCGGTTCAACATTATCCGCTGCCGCGATAAATCTGGCAAAACGTTGGACCATTCCTAAATTGCTCTGGTTGTTTACCACTTGTCCGTAGATTAAGGAAATATAGCGGGATTCTCTTTCTCTAACATGGGTGAAAATTTGATTTCTGATCTGCTCTAAAGCAAAAGTGAGCAGGTCCATTCCGATGCCTTTGGAGCGAAAAGACTCAACGGTATAAGCGCCACCGTAGTAAATGAACGCATCTCTATGGTCGAAAACAAACGCTGAAGTACTTGGTGCAATAGCAGCGGCCGCTGCTGAAGCAGAGGCCGCTGCTGATTTGACCGCAAGTTTTGCCCTCGCAATCTCACTCTTATACTCACCAAATGCAGGGATATTGTAGCTCACTCGCAATATCTCCTTACGCGCTGGCCCCATAGCACGGAGTTCATCCCTCATGATGTTTTCCAGCTCTCTGTCGTCAACTAGATACGCTTTCAAATATGATACAATTTTTCCTCTAGAATTAGTTGCCACAAATACTTTGCCTTTTGAGATAGCACTAGTAACGGCGTCAACCAGAAGCTCATCCGGCAGTAATAACAATTTACTTTTATCGTCGGGGGTGTATGCCTGGTGCATACTTACGATGGCATCGGCGTCCATCACAGAAGCAGGACGGAAAGTCACAAGAGAGAGATCGCTAGAGGGATCGCTACTTGCAAATAATCCAAAAGACGACAAACATAGAGAGAAACAAAAGGCCAGTTTAACCAGTTTAAGATGACACAGATTCTTCATGAGATTTCCTTTTCACTTTAACGTAAACGACTACCTGAAAATATTCTCAGGTAAGTACAGAGTTTAATGACCGGAACAATTTCCACTGCAGTTCAGGATTGTACTCTTTTTTATTATTTTGATTTATTTTTTTTACGAATAAATTCACATAGTCGCTGGTGCCAATAAATTGTCTCTAGAATATGACCACCTTTCGCCGCTAGCATAGAAAATCATGATGTTTCTTTTAAAAAGTCACGCTATTGAATCCAAGTCATGTTAAAAATATAAGTTAGTTAAGTAGATTAAGAACGGATGTTATAAAATGAAAATGGGAATAGTATTTTTCTTAGTAGCACTAATATTTTTAGCTGTAGGAGATTTCGTTTCAATTAAGTCGAAAGCGTTTTTTCCTTCAGTGTTTATATCTTCTGTTCTATTCTTGTTTGGATTTTGGTTCGGATTACCTATCGACTTCATAGAGAAAATAGGCATAAATCTCGATCTTGTTAATGTTTTTATTTCTGTCATGATAGTTCATATGGGATCGATGATTCCTTTGCAAGAATTGATTTTGCATTGGAAAACTGTAGTTACATCAGTGCTTGGGGTGTTCGGCGTAATTGTCTTTTTGTTAGTATTTGGAATTTTGATTTTAGATAAACAGACTGTAATGTTGGCGATTCCTCCGATGACCGGAGGAGTGGTGGCAGCATTAATGATGCAAGATGTAGCAAAACAATTAAATCTGCATACCTATACCTTTATGGCCATCACTATCTATATTATGCATGGTATGGTGGGGTATCCTTTGACCGCGTTTTTTCTAAAACGAGAAGCAAAAAGATTGTTACTTATTTATGCACATGATGTCCATGCACATCAAAATAGTGTCGCATCTAGTGACAGTAATAATAGCGATAACCATGGACAAGCAAGGGGTAAATGGTGGACGATACCACCGTTACCAGAAAAGTATCAAACCCCCTATGTAGTAATGGCCAAACTAACGTTAGTGGCATGGTTTGCGATATCGCTTAATCATTTGATTCATGACTGCATATCAAAATATATTTTGCTGTTAATGTTTGGAATCGTTTTTACAGAGATTGGATTGTTAGAGCGAAGGCCACTTATAAAAGCGAATGTATTTGGATTTTGTATGATAGTAGTGATGCTGTATATTTTTTCTGGTATATCAAAAGTAACTCCAAGTACGCTAGGTGTCCTAATTTATCCGTTGGTAATTTGTATTACCTTGGCAGCGACAGGGGTTGTTGTTGTCTCCTTTTTGACCTACAAGTGGTTTGGATTTAGCAGAGAGATGGCGACGGCAATTGCGTTGACTTGTTTTTATGGATTCCCTGCAGACTATGTCCTAACTGTAGAGGTGATTAAGCTGTACGCAAAAAACAGTGAACAAGAGGATTTTTTGCAAAAAAAGATGCTTCCACCGATGCTTGTTGGTGGTTTTACCTCGGTTACCATTGCCTCAGTAGTAATAGCTGGTTTTTTTACCAAATTTTTGCTTGAAAATCACTAAATCGCTAGTCAATCAGCAACTACGAAACTGAATGGCCTCTCATGCCGCCCCCCCCTAGTTGGCAGACAAAATGCTTAATACCAGATTAATTATCTTAACTAAGGTTAATCTATTTCACTTTAACTCCTCGATTTGAAGGTCCTTTAATAAATACCCTCTAAAATGTGGTTATCTGATTACGTTAGTCCGAAATTATAGAATTTAATTGAGGGAAAAACGTTCTCAAAAAGAGATTGTAGATCGTTGAGCTGTGCTTCTTTTGGCAGCACCAGTTAACAACATCCGGTATTGATAGTGTTAATTTACGATTTACTATGATATTTCTTGATAATCACTTCTTAGGTGATTATAATAA
>JADGBS010000312.1 GCA_015231325.1 Oligoflexia bacterium
GGACAATGTTAATACATCCCGAATGGGAAGGTCAGAACCTTAAGGATGAACCACTGGTTAATACCATATTGAAGAACGAACAAAAAAAGGGTGAGTTCGAGTTCTCTGGCCGTACCATCTTATATAGCTACGACCCCCCCACCAAAAAGTATGTGGGATACTCGATAGACAAGAGCAAAGAAGTAAGAGAAATGATTCGAGAAATTATTATCTCCAACCTAATTTTAGGACTAGTGGTTTTTGCCCTTTTGTTTGTAGTAGTTATTTTCATAACCCACTACTTCAACAGTTCCTTCGAAAAATTAGTGGGTTTGCTTAATATGCTCAGAAATGGAGATTTTGGATTGAGGTTTGATGATGCTACCCAAAAATTGATACGCAAAGATCTTGGAATAACTAACAATGATGAGTTCGGAAAATGTTTTCGGTCGTTTGGCGAGATCCTCTCGATATTACAAAATTTTAGCCAGGATCTTCGTAAATTAACCGTTGCTACTATTGATGGAGATTTAAAGATTAGACTGGATGAACAGGGGTACTGTGGTGATTTTCGAAAGATCATTGCAGGAGTAAACCGAATAATCGAGGTTATAATTAGGCCAATTAATGATGCAACAAAAATATTACAAAAAGTTTCTACCGGTGACTTAACTGTAAAAATGGAGGGCGAGTACAAGGGTGATCACGCAGTAGTTCGCGATGCAATTAATACTACCGTACAAGCGCTCAATAGGATAATTGGCGAGGTGAAAGTAGTAGTTATGAACGTTGATTCCTCCACAAAGAAAGTGGCAAATACTGGACAAAGTCTCTCTACAGGCGCCGCCCAGCAAGCAGCAGCACTAGAGCAAATCAGCAGCGCACTTAGACAGATTGGTGGGCAAATTGAAAGTAACGCCGCCAACTCTTCCAAAGCAAATTCACTCAGCGATAAAGTTAAAGAAGAGGCCGTGTCCGGTAATACTCAAATGTCCAACATGGTTACCGCCATGACCGATATTGATGGATCAAGTAAGAACATTTCTAAAATTATCAAAGTGATTGATGAAATTGCTTTCCAAACTAACTTGCTAGCGCTAAACGCTGCTGTCGAGGCCGCACGTGCAGGAAAACATGGGAAGGGTTTTGCAGTGGTTGCAGAAGAGGTCCGAAATTTGGCCGCCAGAAGTGCGGAGGCGGCAAAAGAGACCACCGCTTTAATCGCCAACTCGAACGAAAAAGTTAAACATGGTTCCTCCATTGCGGCAACCACCGCTGAGGCACTAGCACGAATCGTTAGCGGAATTACTGAAGTGGCAGATTTCATGAGGCAGATCTCCGACGCATCTCAAGAGCAGTCCCAAGGAGTCTCCCAGATTAACCAGGGCATGAAACGAATTGAAAGTGTTACCCAAAAAAATACCAGTGCCGCTGAAGAAACCGCAGATGCCGCTGGTATGTTAAATGGTCAGTCAGTCCAGCTGCTCCAACTCGTTAACAAATTTCATTTGGACGAGCAAGAAATGTCGATGGAAAAGTTTGAGTCGAGCGATATTCTTAATAAAAAAAGTAATACTGGCAGTGACGAGATTGCTGAGGCGGATGGGGCCACTCCAATCCGAAAACAGCGTAAAATTGGACTTATTCCCACTAAAAAGGTATCCGGTTTAGGCTAAGAGATTCTCTTCTTATTATCCATGAGTGTTGTTTATATCCGCTAATGTTGTTTTTTCCTTTTTTACCGGGAGTCTAGCATGCAAAATTACCGTTGGTAATCATCGGCCTTGGAAATCAAGCAAAGGCATGGGCCCAAAATTTACGGGATTCTGGGAGAAATGTTATAATTTTATTACGAGAAAACTCAAATAGCATAAAGGAGGCGGAATCAATATAGAGAGATTACTTCTGATAAGTAGAATTATCGTACCTAATTCGGCCAGGGACAAGCGTTAACGCGGCAGGGGAGATATAAGTCGATTTACACATATTGCCCCTTTATTTTACTTACCAGCAATTCAAGGGCCTCATTTCGTTTACTAATAAAATAACTAAGTATCCCACTTTCTAAAACCATATATCAATTGCTGCAATAAGATGCTGCATTTAAATTATTAAAACACTGATTTATAATGAAGGTTAACGCCTAACTATAAAAGCCTGACTATTATTATTAAAAGAGAATTGCATGGAAAAAGTAAAGTACATTGATTACCTAGGAGTACAAATATTGTTCATAGATTTTTCAAATGCCAATGTCGATGAGATTAGCATAATTACAGAGCATGCAATGCTCATAAATAAAAAAAGCTCCACTAAAGTCTTCGCTTACTTTAACCAACGTGAAAGATGCTACCGTATCTAGGGAAACTATAAGCATCGGGCACAAATTTAGTTTACAGAACACTCCATATGTCAAAGCAGCAGCAATAATTGGAGGGACTTCTGCAATCAAATTAGCACTCAATGTGATTTGTAAAATGACTGGCAGAATTTTTTACTTATGCGACTCAGAACCCGAAGCAAAAGAGTGGTTACTCAAACAGTCTCACAACATTTCCTAGTTTCGAGAGAGAAAGCATAGAGAGCGCGCGCGACAGCATCAGCTTTCAACTACACGGAATATTCACTGACTAATACAATCAAATTACTTTTCTTTTCAATAAAAATACGATAATGTCACTTTCTTTCGAAAGAATGCAAGAATGAACCTAAACCACCTTGTTTTTTAAGGGCAGGTAGTTCCTAAATTTTATTAGGATATAGTGGAAACTAAATATTTTAATACTCAATATTTAGTTTCGTTCATAAATTTCAATGAAGGTAATATGGAGTTAATAATGAAGAAAAGATTGTCTTTGCTCCTACTAATAATGACGGTTTTCGCCTCAGTCACATGGATGGTAAGCAACACTACCGGTCACGCGTTTGTGTCATTACCGTGTGAGCTTACTGGTACCTGGAACCTCACGTTTGTTTCAGTACCTCCGCCATACATGCCCGATAGAGCGATAACCACTAAATCGGTACAGCTGTTTGTACAAAAAACTAACCAAGGATTCGCAGCAACTGACAACGAAATGCATACCTATGAATTTAACACTTATACTGCAGACAGAGATGGTAGCATGACCTATTTGGGAACTTATCATCAAATAAATTGCCCTCCTCCTGGATATCAGTGTGGAGGGAAAATCCGTTTACATACTGACGTACAATGTAGAATAACTGGAACTCTTTGGGATTATTTAGGATATATTACTTACACTTTCAGTGGAAATCGTTAATTATTCCAAATAACGTGCCGGACCGTACGTACATCCCGCGTTTCTCACTTAAGCGGCCTAAACCCCTGTAAATACTAGCGCAAGCTGTAAAAAAACCCATTGTGGCCCATACACTTTTTAAAAACGATCTATATTTTTAGTCCAAATTTTTTTAAATAATCATCTGCGAAAATATGATCGATGCCCAATTTAGCGACAACATTTTTTAACCTATTTGGGATCTTTTCAAGCACAGTAATCAATCGACCATCGTTCGCTCCGGTAGAAAGGCTTGAGGCCTTTGAATAACGATTTAAGAGCGCATAAAACTCTGTCACACACATTTCGAGGTCTTCCAACTGGATATCAATGTATTTGCTGAGAAAGCATCCTATCATGCAAATATCGACGTGCGCTTTAACATGTTCTTCTACCCACACATACATCGGTCTCAAATCTAAAAAAGATTTTAAAAATCTAAAAGCATTTTCTATGACATACTTTTCTCGATAATGTCTCGCAATCTGGTTCGCATGAAGAGTAAACATTCCCGCGGATGACTCTACGTGGTTGGTTACATAAACCAGGATGCCGTCAGTTAGTGCTGCCTCTTTGAGGGCCGCTTCATTTTTAGAAGCGACTATGCGGAATGTCTGAATAAAATCGTTTTTTATTTTTTTTGATACAGGTACAATTTTAT
>JADGBS010000313.1:0-387 GCA_015231325.1 Oligoflexia bacterium
AATCATCTGGCCTCTAATTTCAGCGCCACCATTCTGAAACGCGTCCCAATTGCTTACGAAAAACTTTGATACCGCCTGATAAACTTTATCTGGGTCAACCTTCTCGATAAAGTCGATAATCCCGTTGGCGGTGGTTAGGGAAGGAGTTCAAGATACAGTTACGGTGAGTGATTCACTTCATATCGTTGGTTCAGCAATAAAAATCACGAAACATTCTCCTGTTAGTGAGGGTGCGTTGCACTCAAGACCGCTAATTGGAAACATTATACCTCTTGATTTTAGAGGGGCACCCATCGCACATGCCAGAGTTTCTGATACTTTTAGAAGTGGTTCTTATTTAACTTATGAAAATAATAAACCCATGAGACTTTATAGGGTTTTTAGTGT
>JADGBS010000313.1:397-3925 GCA_015231325.1 Oligoflexia bacterium
TACGCATTCAATGTTTGAATTCGAGAGGTCAGCATGGCCAAGAACGACGGTTCTTCAGCGGCGGCCACTGCCTGCGTGCTAAAATAACCGGTAAAACAAAGTTGGATAATTGGAAAAAGAAGTAGAAATAACCGAGTAAGATATGATATTTTCTGTTTCATATACCCTCCCTTCTGCTTGCCGCTAGCTGGTAAAACTATTCACGAAGGGGTCTCTGCCCCCATACAGAGAATTAGTCATAACATGAGTGAGTTTGTAGGCGGGGGTAATCAGGTTTATTTAGATTTTGATATTCCAATAGCGTGGATTACAGATAGAGGAAGCTTGTTATGATAACTAAAATAATTGGATGTCCCAATTGTCAGTCGGCCGATGCGATTAATTTTTTCAATTGGGAACTTACGCAGCAACTTACAAACGAGAACCATAAATACGTTAACAACTTTCAGTCATTAGGAAATTTTAAGTTTGGTGAACTTTATAAATCTGTATGCTGTGGCAGCAAGTGGTACCTTCATGCAGGTATTTTTATGTATTTGGTAACTCCTCTCCGTCAAAAAATCTTAGATGAGTGGTCTCGTAGAAACCTAACTTTATCCACTGTTTTTAAAAATGTTTTAGCATCCATAGGGTCTAATTTAATAAGAGGAATTTCTGTCCTTAAAGAATATCCTGTAATGGCCAAATTTGAGGATGAGAAGGTGAACGAATTTTGCATCATTACCCTAACAACCCTCCCCCCGGGTTTTGAAGAGACAACTTCTAAAAAAAATTCCGAAAATTATGTGTATATCGATCAAGTGCGTGTCCTTGAAAAATCAAAATTTGCGCTTCCTGGTAATGTGAGAAAAAATACCACGAATCCAATTGAAATAGGCATGGGGGGATATGCTCCGATCTTCGTCATGGACAATAATGGTCATGTTTACAAGATACCTGCATTTGAAAGTTTTTCCCCGCATGAAATTCCAGGGCCTATCATTATTGTGGATACGCAAATAACCCAAGAGAAGAACGTTGTTACATATGAACGCGTTCCTATTTTAAGAATTATTGCTGACCCTTTTTAAGGGAAAAATGGACGATGGATGAAAATAATCAAACTGACTATGTTAACCCTGTTAGTTCTTTTAAATGCATGCGCCTTTACTGATTATAAGGAAAAAGAAAAATATATTAGTAAAACAACCCAGCAGGAAGGTAAAAAAATTTCGATCAGCATAATGACAGTAGGTGGAGATGGCAAGCTAGTTGGCCATATTAAAAATGGTTTTGGAATGGAGACAGCTGATATCAAAATTCCTGTTTCGATCAACGAGCTTATTCAGGATTCATTGCAGCAAGAGTGCGCAAAGTTTGGATACAAAATAGCAGACGACGCCCCAAATCGACTTCTTGCAAAGATCAATCAAATAGAACTTGAGTTTTCAAATGAAAAAGGGAAGGCCGGTTATTACTCCGTTTGTGATTTACAAGTATACTTTAAAACGGAAAACAAATTGTTCGAACGAAACATTGTCGAAAATGATAAAATAGATTCATATTGGTTTGTGACAGCGAGGGAAGGAGTTGAAAACTTATACAACACAGTTAATAAGTGCGTAAATTTAACCGTCCAAGCCATAGAAAAGAAGGTGGCCGAATGAAAGGGATACTAATTCTCTCTCTGCTTTTCTTTGTCAGCGGATGCGCAAGTCGTTCAAGGGTCCTTCCTGATAAAAAATCATCCGATCATTGGACTGAAGTTAATAATCCTAAAGAGTCGTTAACAAAAAAAGAACTTCAATTTTTGAGGTCCGGTCAGCTGCGTGGCCCCTGAGATAATTGCGGTCCAGTCCTAGAGGCGAGGTCAACCCTCGAACCCTTCTCGAGAGATATGGATCGGTTTTAAGGGTAAAGTTCACCCAATGTGTCGTTCTTTGAGTTACTTCCACTATCTATATATTCCCTCGCTTCTCTACTTAACAATCCCATTAAACTTGGAATGGCCAATACGACAAAGAAAGTAGGTATCATCATTCCTGACATAATAATTCCTGCTATCCATGACCAAGGGTCAATCCTTTTTTTAGTTGAAATTCGACCCCACCCTACGCAACTATTTGCTCGGTTAGTTCATTAAAAGCACCTTTCATTTTTTCTCTGAGTAAACCTAGGCACTGATAACCTCTAACTTTGTTCAACTTTTTTTCAATTTCAATCAAGGCAGTGGCCACCCATCTGTTTCTGTGATTACCATTTCCCTTGTCCGTAAGGAAGAATAAGAGCGGGACGAATGCCTTTAGGTAAATTTTTATTGATATTTTCTTCTTGGTTGTATGACCACCAGTAGTAGTTGGCGTCGGCAGCAAAACAATTACAAACAAATATTAAATTTATCAGGCAAACATATAACGACTTCATTTCTTCATCCCACTTTCAATAAAAAGAATGCTCATATCGCCCATGATAGACATTTCTTGCGTAGAAATTTCATGCAATAACGGCAGCGACCGCTGATACTTATCCATAATATAACCGTGTATTTTTACACATTTCGAGTATTTAACCCGTGTATCACCCTCCACCCCATACTCTTTTCCCCTAGAGATAGTTTTTTTTGTCACAAATGTCTTTTCACACGAAAACGGAGGCGGGGTCGAGATCGTCAAATCGGATACCGGTCTTACATCAACCAAGCATGGTGCCGTTGCTTCGATCTCTTGTACTATTTCATGGGTACACTCATCAGACTGTATTAAAACCTCTTTATCCTCTTTTCTTTGGGTTAATTCGACATAGTTTCTGCCTGTATAAATAATCTGGTAAGTGTACACCAACCCGTTTGAAATAAATGACCGCTCTTCCGCGTGATCATTTATATTTTCGTAACCAATTTGGGACTTATCCGTTACAGTATCGCTAGTTACTTGGTTGTAAATTAATTCTGAAAGCTTAGATCCCCCCCAAGTATATACTCTCAACAAGGAGATAATGTCTTTTTCCTTGGCCACACATTCAAAAAATTTTGCCGATTGTTTGAGTTCTTTTATTTCTTTAAAAACAGTTTCTATCTTCTCGGTAACTTCTTCTCTAAATTCAGTTTTAAAACGCTTTTCCTTCACTTCTTCGTACACGATCTTTACATGTTCAAATGGTACTATCATCCAACCGCTGATAATTTTCCATGGCTTCTTTTTTATGTCATGCTTGATCTTCCGAAATCCTCTCTCGATAATATGCACTGGTTTTTTTACAACCACCCAATAAGCGATCTCTACTGGAATTTTAACGATAACTTTGTAGACCACTTTGATCGGAACTTTTACTAGAACGTATTCCGGCGGATAGAGCTTGGAACAAATCGCGCCAGCATTTGCAGTTTGAGATTGAATAACTAGTAATGTTGACACGAAAATAATCGCTGCCAGTAACAAGACGGAGGGTGGCCTCATAAGACAATTCCTTTGTTGAGATAGAAACTGTACCGGTGTAATGCAATGCGTTTTCGTGAACAAGGACAAATAGAGTGAGCTAATCACCTTTGTT
>JADGBS010000314.1 GCA_015231325.1 Oligoflexia bacterium
CCAAAAATTTCAAGATGTGATTAAAGTGAAAATATTTTTCAAAAATAAAGTACAATGTTTTTATTGTAACATTGACAGAGAACATATTAATCTTCTAAAATGCCTCGGCAAGCATGCGAATATTTTTTATGGATTTGCTTAAAAAATAAAATACAACACCTGAAATTGAAATTTTCAATACCAATTTAAAATTGAAATATATTTTTCTGTCTAAAAAACGAGTTCTTTTTAAAAAAATTGAAGTAATTCTTGATTAATAATGTTCTCAGCGTTTTTTTAGAATAAAAATTCATAAAATCTAGAGAGTTTCCAGAGGCAAAATATTTGTTTTTCTAGTTGAAAATTGATCCCATCCTATGCAGCCAATTTTTCTTTTTCTTCATTAGAAGCATAATTCATCTTTTCTCTGGTTCTTCCGGGTTTACTGTGGGGGGCTTGATTTATACCCACAGTAAACCCGGAAGAACCATTTTTTTTATCCCAGTAACTTTTTGTTTTATACATACTTGTATCTGCCTATCTTTTGTTCAACTACAAAAGGCATCTTCATCCTCCATTTTTGATCCTAAAACATAGTTATTAATTATAACTATGTTTTAGTTGAGAAATCTACAAAAATGGTGTATCCTCGGAGGAGGATTTGAATTTCTATAAAAACCTAGTTATAAAACCCGGGAATTTAGGAAGGAGATAATAATTTCTCTTCGTTTTTGATGAGATTTATTTTAGCACAATCAGTATGAGTAAATGTCTATTTTTTCATTCTCTCTGATGACGAACAAATCAGATACGAGTTATAATTTCTGGAGGGAGAGTACCCCCGCCAGGAATGCAACCCCTACCATCGGTAGAAGTAATTTGGAATCCAGCAGTATAATCATCGATATAATATAACTGATAGTTTGTTTGATAAGAACAACCGAGGTGGGCCACATAGATCATGGTAGATAAATAGACTAATGTTCCGTGCTGATGAAATCCAGACAACGTTAAATGTGTCGACGGTATAGAGGTGGTATTGAAACCAATGCTAACGTTGTACCCATTATCCTCAATATGAAAGGTCGTCCCAGCTGGATGTCTCCAATTACCACCAAAATAATACGCTGAAGCAATTCCAGGAAGGGATATTCCTAAACAAAACAATAATAAAAACATTTTTGTTTTCATAAGCCTCCTAATCAATAAATTAATAAACAGAAGTTCCTATATAATTTGTTGTAAATCTCACTTAGCAAACCGTCGATGAGTGAAGTTGAAATTCAATCCATCACCAGACCGGTGCTCTACATCTAAAGTCTCCACGAAAATAACCCTCTTCTTCTGTTTGCTTAAAAACAAAGGAAGTAATAGTTCCTCCTCTGTTAGTGTGTATTTCTTTATCGGCCCTAAATAATCCCTTGATATACCCAGTTCCTCTGGAATCGAACAGAACATTAAAATCTAGAACTTCCATCTGTATATAGCTATCGTCAAAGTATGCCCCGGTAGATTTGAAACGCGCTATAGTAGAACCATAAAGTGTTTTCAGGGTCCCTTCAGCAAAATCACAAGTTCCTTCAGCAAATTTCCAAGTTAATGCCATTCGATCGTTATCACATAGCCAGTCACCAATGTACCACGCATAAGGACACCTACTGTGAGCATTCGCGGGTAACAAAGCTGTAAAAAACAAAGACAAACAGAACAGAATTTTCATTTTTTTCTCCTTTGTTAAAAAAATAATAAAATTAAATAACACATTTTTGATTTTAGAATTACGGCATAATAGCATAATTTTGTAAAGTTTGGATCTTGTTTTGTGGTTAGAATAACACCAGTTAGGAAAAACAAAACAATACTCATATCCCAGTCTTACGTTTACTTACGTACCTGGGAACCCTGAAAAATCTACAGCTCTTTTACGCTTTTCAACTTGCTTTAATTTCGATCTCTTTAGCTCAGAAATAAATGTTTTCTCCTCGGTAATTTTAATCCCGAATTGTTCGAGGCGTGCTTTCAGTAGGTCTTTAATGCGTTGACAGGGTTTGGTGTCAGTTCTTTCCTGATCTAAAACCGAATGATGTTTTTCGAAAATCATTCTCATAGATTGCGGATAAAACTTCTGCCACTGCACTCTGAAGTCCGCGATTGAGAATATTTCAAATAGCATCCAATCTAGATTATTAAGAACATCATTAAATGTATCCGTTCGGTAAAAGTGCATAATTTTATTTAAAAATTAATATATTCTCCTTCATCTTTAAATATTTATTACGAAAAGGATGGATGGCATGAATGAGCTTCAAAATTTATCAAAAAAAATTGCTGACCTAAAAATTTCTGGAAGAAAAACAATTCCATTGTCACTGAAAGAGGAGGTAGTGCGAGCAATAGAATCGTCAGATATCAACCTTGATGCAGCTGCAGAAATCCTGAATTTGCACCCCATGACATTTTATAAGTGGAGAAGATATCTAAAAAGGAAAGGTAATTCAAAAAAAGCAACGAAATCTGCGTCTAGTGGAAAAGATTATAAAAAATATTCAGATAGCTTTATCGAGATAAATCCATCAACACCCCCCTCCAAAACAACCTCAGTAACACCGACCACTTGTTCCAGTCAACTGTTTCTCGAGATAAGTCTAGACAACGGGGTCCACTATAATGCACTGTTGAGGATATATCGATGATACAGATAACACCACATATGCGCGTTTTTATTCACAAAGAGGCCATTGACTTTGTATCCGTTCAGCAAAATATCTAAACTAATTGGTAACTACCTGCGTAACGCTAACGTCTTGGTATAATGACATGGTCATTTAAAAACTTGACGTGGTTGTTATTCATCCATGCTGTGGAATAATGACCTAAAAAAAGACCTTCTACCTTGGGTGCCGAGCCATTTGGGATTGATTACAGAAAAAAATTACATGACTCCTTCGTTGAAATTTTCCCTATAATTCCATGGTAACCATTCTCTGGTGACTCTCTCACTGACTTCTCGTTGTCTTGAAGTGCATTCAGATAAGAATACACATTTTCTCCGGATGCCTCGCAAGTTTTAATTACACTGGTGTTAACATCGTTGATAAACGCTCCATATTCAGTTTTCAAATGCAACCAGTTCTTACGATTCATAACTATCATTCGAAGATACCCCTCTAAAATATTTGTATCCAATGGACACCCAAGTATTCTCAGAAAACCAGTAAGTCCCTGCCAGTGGTTTAGTATGTAGTTCATTGATCCACCTAGAGGAGAATTTGGTTCCACTTTTTTGTTTTTTAGAGAACTTTCACACCACTCTTTTAGATCGTCCATAATTTTAGCACTATTCTCTTTGTGATATGCCAACCGTTCTTCAGGACTCAAACCATTTTTTTTAGTATATGCTTCATTCTTATAAATCGTTTTATACCATTCCCTTACTTTATTGCTCTCTTCTTGAAATTTGTCCTCAATATATATAAACTCTCGTCTCGCGTGCACATTACAGTTAACCAACTCTGCTTCAGAAGGGTCGGAAGGATTGTTTTTTGAACTAGCATCGCCGAGAATTATCATTTTATTTTCATTGGTCCTTCTATTAAGCATTGTAATAATCAAGATGGATCACCTACACCAAACCCAACCCCTAAACCCAAACCACGTGGTCACGGTCGAAACGGGTCCGACAAATATCCCGATACAAATACAGAGTATCATCCGTTAGACAATCTCAAAGCAGGGGATCTATGTCCTACCAACGATGGTGGCACTCTTTATGAGCACAAACCACGTATACATATTTTAACCCACATTCCGGATCGGTAGGACCACTTTTTGCACATCTTGAACTAAATATCTAATTGTCGTACCCTGATATAGTGCCAATAGAACCAAACTTTGAAAGGATATCTCATGGAAGATGGTATTCAGAA
>JADGBS010000315.1 GCA_015231325.1 Oligoflexia bacterium
AAAACAACTTCAAATACCGATATTGGAAAATTTCTTTTAAAAGAGACGTACTGTGGAACATAACCAATATCGCAAACCGCTTTTATCGGGGCTTTTCCCATAACCTCAATTTTTCCTTGTTGTGGGGAAAGTTCACCTAGAATCAATCTCAACAACGTACTTTTTCCTCCTCCGTTAGGACCGATAATTCCTACAAAATCATGCGCCTCCACCTTAAAGCTGACATCCTTCAATGCCAAAAACTTCCTAGGATTTATCAGGTTCATACGATTTACATTGCCGGAGATTTGGTGATAACTAAAGGAAACATTGTCTGCTAACACTATAACTTCGCTTAATGCCGTTGATTCCGCTGATGCCATATTTTTTTCACCTCTCCCGAAAGCTGCTCAGAATCGCTGCAGTAATTTTACGAGTATTTTCAAAATAATCGTAGGCCAATGGATCCAACTCTACAATTTTTTTTATGTTCAGAGACTTGGCCCACGTTTCTGCCTGTTTTCTAATCTGCTGTTTGGTAACAAACAAAGTTTTTATATTATTCTTTCGTACTAGAACGGCCAACTGCTCTAGATCACGAGGTCCTGGAGATTTTCCATGCCTTTCGATGGATATTTGCTGTAGTTGATAGTCCTTAGCAAAATATCCCCAGGCCGGATGAAAAACCAGAAATTTTTTTTGCAAACTTCTAAAAGCTGCAAAAAGTTTACTGATCTCTTGGTCTAAATTATTCAGCTCTCGCTGTAAATTATTTAACTTTTGTTGTGAATTATTTACAACATTTTTTCCTAGTGTATTCTGAATACTAACGCCAATAATGGGTAGAATCTTTCCCATCAACCGTGGACTACTCCAAATATGAGGATCATCCTCGTCCTCATGCTCATCTTTATGCCCATCTTTATGCCCATCTTTATGCTCATCTTTATGCTCATCTTCAATATCCCCAACATTCCCCATATTCCTAACATCCACGATTTTTAGCTGAGGATTAATTTTTTTAATCCTCTCCATCATCACTCGCTCAAAGGGTAATCCCAAATGTAAATATAAGCTCGCTTGTGACAATTGCTGCATCTTTTCCGGCGTGGGGGTATAAGTCTCCGGCCCTTGTCCTGGTTCAACCATGGTTATTACCTCAACCTCTTTGGCAGAAATAATTCTGTCAACAAAATACTTCAAGGGAATAATACTAACAAAAATAATTTTTTTACTCGCAGTAGTAGTCGCCGGCACTAGCGCTGACACTACTGGCACTAGTAGTAATTCCAGTAATACAACGCACGTAAACGCTTTCCATCTCATACATGTAATCTTATTCATCATCTTCGTCATCTTCATCATCTTTATCATCTCCGTCTTCTTCCTACCTATCCACCTAATAAACCTATCCACGCACCTTGCCTTATCGTTATCGACTGCCGCGATAACTCTGCTCTTCGTGCCCGTTGTTCCCGCACTGCTCGCGCCAGAATAGTCAAAATATTCTTGATTCTCTTTTTTAGCTCCAAAGACTGCTGCGGCACATCATCAGACCGTTCACCGGGTAGTTCATCAGGCAGTTCATCAGGTAACTCCTCGATAAGCTGATGATAGATCCCTTCTAAGTTATTGTGAACCCTTTCTATTAATTCTTTTAGCGCCGCTTCGTAATCACAAAAATCTCTATCCAGCAAAATGGGGTCACTCCCACTCCCTTTGATATTCTCTTCCCGCTCTGTTAACCGTAACCAAAGCTCTTTTTGCATCTCCACCTGTTGTTGATCTATCGCAAACTCGGCACGACGTAGCGAAGAAGGTGTCTGTTCTCCCTTTTCCTGCGCCAAACTCTCTATGCTCCCTATACTTTGTAAAAGCATCAAAAGCAAACATAGACATGGAATAATTAATATTTTTATTAATATTTTCATTGAAATTTTTACAGAAATCTTCATATAATATTTTCGGAATAAAGAAGTATCCCTTGACAAAAAAGCGCTAAAGAAAAAAAATTCCTTATTGATCATTAAACTGAAAAAATTTATAAAAATTATTATCAATAAAATCAACTCATTTTCACAAATGATTGCACCTATTGCACCTATAATGAGAAAAAACTGAAAAATAATAAAGGAACAAACAATGAAAGAATCTCAGCAAACACCCACTACTGACCAGCGACCACACTGCCAAATTATTAAGCACCCCTACCTGGAACATCTACTTGGAAAGTTTCGTGATAAGCAGACACCACCTCATGAGATGAGACGGATCGCATCTCTAATGACCCTGTTCATGGGATATGAAATTTGTCGAGAGTTGGAGTATCAGAAGACCGAGGTCACTACTCCCTTCGAACAAGTGGAGAGCAAAAAACTTGCCGATCGTATGGTGATAATATCCATCATGCGCGCAGGAAATGCTATGCTGGAAGGCCTTTGGCCCATTTTTCCTGAAGCGCGGGTAGGACACGTAGGAATATTCAGAGACAAGCAAAACAATAACTCGGCGGTGGAATATTATTATAATCTCCCCACAAATATTCAAGATAAGGATCTATTAATCGTCGACCCACTCTTTGCCACTGGAAATACCATTACTGCTGCAGTCAATCGCCTCAAGCAATACCCCATCCGCTCGATACGCTTCATCTGTTTTTTGGCCGCTCGAGAGGGGATATTGAAGTTGAAACAGGCGCATCCAGATGTACTTATTTATGCTCTTTCCATAGAAAGAGAATTAAACGATAAGGGTTACCTTATTCCCGGGGCAGGTGACGCAGGAGATCGCCTGTATGGTACAAACTTATAACTACCTGCCAACGGCCAGTTTATAGCATCCGGTTTATAGCATCCGGTTTATACTTTACGAGATCCATTGTTCTTACTATTATCTCTTTAATAATAACAATGGGGGGACGCATGAATAAACAGCAACCCAATAATTCTCGTAAATATGCATCTATTTTTCTGTTATTACAGTTGCTGCTACTCACTATCACACTTGGTCCAGGTTCAGGATGTGGTCCCAAATCACCGGGGAAAACACTTAGTGTCAAATTGCTAGTCACATTGCCACCCAAACCCGACTCCGCTAGCAACCTCAACAACAACAGCAACATCGACAATAACCTCAGTAACAAGTGGCTCCCCTATGATACAAATTACCTATATCAAATTAATTGCTTAGGAATTTTTGTTACCTATGTCAATGATCCTGTTGCTGCAAATTTGTGTACTCAGAGGATATCTAGAGATGGGGTCATCACTTCCGGTCCAGAAATCAGTAGGCCCCACCGAATGATAGGAAGCGTCCCGGTAACCCTAGGCACCAACACCACCTTGATGATCGACAACATTCCACCTGAGAGATCTGTAAGGTTTCAAGTGATTGGATTTAGCGTTATTCCTGGGACTCCCTGTCCACCATTCCAATACTATATGAGCACAACCAACATCACCGAACGAATGACTAATCCTTTTGTGTTAGGAGCGGCCGAAAAGACCTTTCCCGCAACTTCTGCCAACGCTGACATCAATATCAACGTCCGTTTTTCAGAGAGAAAAGTAATTTACAATTGCAAGGGACCGCTCTTTGATTGGACCTACAATCCACCTCCAGTCACCCCATCCCCCTCGTCTTCAACCACTGACGGCAGTGCTCCCCCAGTTGATAGTCATCCACCTATAGATTATCCTCCCCCTCCACTCCCGCCTATAACTGCTACCGCCACTGCTACCGCTACCGCCACCGCCACCGCTACACCCAATCCTAACTTTCCACTCTCCGGAAATTATTTCAACTTCGATCGTTATTCGCCCTTCCAATTTCTTGAAATTATCACTGGTTCCGCTATAAATTTTGTGGACTATATATCCGTAGAAAACCAACCAGTACTTCCTCCTAC
>JADGBS010000316.1:0-520 GCA_015231325.1 Oligoflexia bacterium
GCAAGAGCAATACACTACAACGGACCGCGTAAAGATGAAAAATTCGTGGTGATCAACTGCGCTGCCATCCCAGAGAATTTAATCGAGTCTGAACTTTTCGGCCATGAAAAGGGCGCATTTACTGGGGCATTTGAAAGAAAGCTCGGCAAATTTCAATACGCAAACGGAGGCACACTTTTCCTAGATGAAATTGGCGACATCTCACCTGCAATGCAAGCTAAACTTTTGCGAGTGTTGCAAGAAAAAAGTTTTACACCAGTTGGCTCTAATCGTGAAATCTGCTGTGATATCCGAATTATTGCGGCCTCCAATAAATCCTTTGAGGAGATGATAAAAGAGGAAACATTCCGCGAAGATCTATTTTATCGTCTCAACGTGCTTCCTGTATATCTGCCACCGCTACGCGAACGAGTCTCAGATATACCCCATCTGATAACTCACTACATAAACTACTTTAATCAACTTCATGAATTAGAAATCAATGGAGTCGAAACAGAGGCACTAAGTGTTTTAATGGATT
>JADGBS010000316.1:556-3853 GCA_015231325.1 Oligoflexia bacterium
GAACACGCCTTCATTATTGAAGGAAGCAATACCATCCACAAAGAGGCCCTCCCAGCGACTCTACTTAATCAACATCGCCAATATCTAGAACAACCAGTAAAATCAATGCAAAGATCAACGACAAGTAGTAACGACGACATGGACAATGCGGATGCCTTCCCCCCTACTACCTCGGGTAACCCAGATACACTCCACAGTAATAATCACTTTATAGATATACAAGCAATCAAAAATTCCGTATTGGATGAAAATCAAGAACATATTGACAATAGAGTAAACAACAATAGTGGTAACTATAACTTTTCCTTTTGTCACCAGGATGGAAAACTTGATTTTCAGGCGGCCAAAGATCTTTTTGAAAAAGAATTCATCACGGAAGCATTAAAGGTCAATAAAGGAAAGATCAATCAAACCGCACTTAAGGCCAATATTCCCAAAAAAACACTTTTGAGGAAAATTGAAAAATATACTATTAATCCCAGGGAATTTTGTAGTAAGTATTAAGCAGTAGGCAGTAAGTAGTATAATAGATATAATACGTAGTACTAGTAGTCATAGTAAGTTTAAGTAAGAGATATTGATGACAACAAAATCCAAAATATCCAAAGCGATGATCTTCTCACTATCCATCGTTGTCTTGATTGTCGCTGATCAAATCACTAAATATATAACTAGACATTACATGTTCCATGGTCAAAGTTTTATAATTATAGATGGTCTCTTTAATCTTACGTTCGTGAAAAATTCTGGTGTCGCATTTGGTATTGGTGCCAATGCCACGGATTACGTAAAAAAAACATTTTTTCTAGGATTCCCAATAGTCGCCTGTATCATCCTTTTGTTGCTGATTGCCCGAGGCATTATCTTGAATAAACCATTAAGACCGATCATTGCCTACGCTTTAATTTTTGCAGGCGCAATTGGTAATTTAATCGATCGTTTTTATTTCGGTTTTGTAACTGATTTTCTAGATTTCTACTGGGGAAAGGCGCACTTTCCTGCATTCAATATTGCTGACAGTTGTATCAGTGTTGCAGCTGGTATTCTAATTCTGGATTTCTTACTAGAACTTAACCACCAACAAAAAAATTCACACAAATAACAAAGTGTGCTTATCCCTTTATACCTTTATCCATTTATCCCTTTCAATCATTCACCATTTTTTTCTTCCGATACTCATCAATGGCAGAAGCGAATGCCTTGTAGCGCATAACTTTAGGTTGAATATCTCTTATTTTTTTCTGCAAAGTGCTCGGAGTAAATGGTTTATTTATGTAATCAATTACACCCACATCTACTCCAAGCTTCATGAGATCAAATATTTTTTCAATTTTTTGCTCAGCAGTAAGAACAATAATGGGAGTATAGGTAAAGCGGTCTGCTTGTAACACCTTGAGAAATCCTGGACCATCCATTATCGGCATTTGCCAATCGAGGAGTACCAAATCAAAATGGTCGTTCAGCTTAATTGCCGAAATACCCTCCTCCCCGTTATTCGCCGTGGTAACTTGGTGCTCTTTCAGTGCATTTTTGATCATCAGAGCGGCCGTCTTTGAATCATCTATTGCCAAAATGTTCATAGAAGAAACTCCATCTTTCGATCACCTCTTTATCATATCAATTATCTCAAAAAGTTGAGTATTGAACACCTCCGGCAATTTTCACTCATGGTAGGCCTCTTTCAGGGAATCCTTTTTTCTTTCATCTTGACGCTTATCATAAAGTTTTTTCCCCCTGGCCAAAGCGATTTCAATTTTTGCTACCGTTTTTTTTATATAGATAGCTAATGGAACTACTGTCATTCCTTTACTCTTAATGGCCTGCTTCAGCTTGGCAATCTCTTTCTTGTGTAACAATAATTTTCGAAAACGATTTTCTTGATGATTTTCTCTATTACCAAATTCGTAGTGGGAAATATTCATATTATAAATATAGACCTCACCATAATCATCAACTGTAACGTAGGCATCACTAATATTTACCCGTCCATTACGAATGCTTTTGATCTCAGTTCCCTTTAATACTATCCCTGCCTCCACCTTTGCTATCAAGCTATACTCATAGGAAGCACGTTTATTTCTAGCTATGATTTGAATGGTCACACCACACTCTCTTTTTCTAAATTCTATCTATATTCTATCTATATTCTCTTGGCCAAGAGGTGATACAACGACAATATTTTTTCCGTATCTAAACTCTCTGCTCTTAAATTCGGGCCAATTTCCAATTGCTGCAAAACTTGATAAATGTCTACTTCTGTAAAAAAATGTTTCAACACCTTTTGAATTTGTTTCCGTTTAAATTGAAAAATTTTCCTCACAAATTTTTCCAGAGATAAAAAATCCGAGTAAGGTAATAGCGGAACTGATTTGCGTTTTATGGATAAGACAACCGAGTCAACTTTCGGTGAAGGGAAAAAAGAACTGGCAGGTACCAGAAAATTTTGCTTACAATCCATGTACACCTCAGTCAGCACAGATAAGCTGCTGCATCCTCTATCGCTATCTCCTACAATTTTCAACCCCACCTCTTTTTGAAACATTAAAGTTAAGTAATTCAAAGACGGGGATATTAAAAATTTAAGATATAACGGAACACTGATATTGTATGGCAAATTTGCTACTAGCCATACCACCCTCGCTGCCGTTTCATCGGCCTGTCTACACGGGACGCTGACCTTATTACCAACAAATTCTTCCCAATCAACGCATAATGCATCCTTCCAAAAAATATTATCGGAAGGAACCAAGGAATTCAACTGGTCTCTAAATTGAGCATCGATCTCTACCAAAAAAAGTGGTACTCCACTTCGCATGCTAAAATTTTGCAATTCTTTGGTCAACGTTCCTGGACCAGGACCAACTTCGATAATGGCATGTGGCAGCCGAGTCTTGAAATCGGCACTGTGATCATTGCAAATTTTGCTAATAATCGACTGATTTTTTAAGAAGTGTTGCCCAAGCTCTTTTTTAATTTTCATATTATATCAATCTAATAAACTAACGCTGTGGCAGCAAGTGCTGTGGCAGCAAATATTTTGCTGCCGCATCAATTTGCAAACATTCAGGGAAGGGGATTGCCGACTCTCTATTTTTATAAGCATAGTGCGCAATCATTGCCCCATTATCGGTACAGAATTCAGGAGCAACAAAATGCACATCATAATTAACAAAATTCGAGGAACTACGAGCAGAAAAGATCCTTATCGAAGTTAGAAAATTTGATGCCCTTGCCAATATCATAAAAAAGTCAGTATTGGTGGCCAATGCTAGAGGCGAGTTTATCTATCTGAATAAT
>JADGBS010000317.1 GCA_015231325.1 Oligoflexia bacterium
GGGGTGGTAGTGTACAAATTAGGGGAGAGTAGTGAAATGTATTTTGATCACCTTGAGACTTTTCTTGAAACGGCGATTATTTCGGGTTGTCAGTGAGTGGTCTTTTTGACGAGCCTGCTATCTTTCTGGGCCGATATTTTTCTTGCGTAGTATTTATTTTAAGGAAATCACATGAATCCAAGGGCCATTTTAAAGAACAAGAATGACAAGTACCGTGCATGTCAGACAAAAAAGCACAATTCAAAAAAAAGAAAGTTTATTACCTCGGGGAGTGTTGTAGCAGAAACTGCACCGGCCTCAAAGAGAAGTTAAAGTTATCGGCTTCAAGAAGGATATCGCATTCAAATTGAGGCTGTAGGCCAACAAAACGGTAGAGCAGACCGCAAGAACGTGAGCGGTTCTTTGTAAACATCTTTCGGCGGCTGCTCACCTCCACGTTAGGCACTACGGCACGCCATCATTTGCCGCCACAAGGAGAAAAACTGTATGAAACGCTTTACTTCAGGGTTGCTAGTCGTTACATCCTGCTTAGCTGCATGCTTAGCTGCACCAGCCTATGCCGTTGATTTTTGGCATTCAAGCACTGTTTGGGCCGGCCAAGGGCAGTGTTCTGCTGTGTTTTCATTTGACAGCGGAATGGAAGAAATCAAAAACCTTCAGGTCACAGTTGCCGCTATCAACAAAGCGGGGAAGAAAGTTGCGTCTGGTGTACTGGAGATACCGCAGTTTGGACAATCATCCGCAGATCGCTATGCTGATGCCTTCCTAGAAGGCGAAGAAATCTGTGCCGAAGATCTTACGATTGTGGTCAACAAAGCGACTGCTATAGTAGATGGCAAACGTACAGATTTGTTGAAATCGAAAGCACTCTCCGCCCGCGATTTCAAGCCTTTCAGAATTCGCGTAGGAAAATAGTCCAACCCGGCCTTCCAGGCGACTTGCGCATAAAGCCGCGCAAGTCTCCTGAACTCTACGTTAGTGCTAATACATCACATTTATGCCACCATAGGTGGCGTTAGGAAAAACCGATGACTATCGATTTTGGAAAAGTTGAAAGGTATATTGAAAATAGAGGTTTCGGATTCGTCTCTCATACGTTTGCAAAGATGCCTCCTAAGGAGGTGTTCTTTCACATCAAGGTTGTAAAGAGAACCCACCCAAATCTGTCTCAAGTACTATATAACACATCAACAAACGCCAATATATATTTTTGGTATGAATACGAAACATCCCCCAAAGGCCAAGAAGTATTAGCGATTCTAAACCCGAATAAAATACGGCAAAAGTACGACGAGCACATAGCAGTCCTTATCGATACCATCAAAACATACTGGATGAATGCGGGGAAGCCATTGCCAGAGGCGATCAGAAAGGCAACTTCCGATTTGTTGACGTCAGATGAGGCTAATCACTTGGCAGCAAGCAGGGAAATATTAGAAGCAGAGCAAAAAAGACATCAAGAGGAGCTACAAAAGGCCGAGGATGCTAAACTCAAGGCGATTGCTGATCAAAGAGCAGCCCGAGAAAATGCGGAGAATGAGGAGTTTCGCCAACTTGTCGCAGAGATGTCAGCACTTAAATTTACGAGTAGTAGTCAGGTGTCAAACTATATTGTCCGCAATAGGCTTGGATATAATTACAAACATATCTCTGGCATCTTGGAGATGGAATTAGACGACGAAAGATGGAAATTTAATGGCGGTATTCAGCCAAAAATATATGCGAGACTGTGTGAGGAACTTGGGTTGGGCAATCAAAGATCACTCGCAACACCTGTAGCATTCACAGCTTACAAAGACATCATCGATCACTAACAACCGCCTTAACTTTAGGTGCTTCCGCTGGTGATCCACCACCGAAAGTGAGGCGTAACGTTAGTATTAAATTTTTGGAAAACATTATGGTAAGATATATCGAAATTCAAGTAAAGGAATTAAGTTCGAATATGATATCAGGCGATTTTTTATCACGAAGCCATCTGGATATTTTACCATCTAAGACAGTTCGAATTGAGAATCCTTTTAAAAACTGTAGAGATTTTTTATTGAGATTTTTACCGCTCGCAATAGATAGCTCATTAGAAGATTTAAAAAAATTTGCTTTTTGTGGAAATTGTAGTCTTGGAGACGCTGGATCACCGATTTCCAGATTTAATCTTATGAATTTAAAGTTTTCGGGTTCGGCGGATGGATGGTATAAAGAAGATATTTCTGATCTTTTGAGTCATCCGATTTTCGAGCAATGTAAAAAGGATGGGAAATTTTATTCAATTGAAAACTTTCTGATAGGTAAGACTGAACTTCGTGTTTTAAAGGAACTGCCTGATTGCAGCTATGATATTAGGAATATTTGGCTTTCTGTCTATTGCGGAGATTTAATACATTACTATTTTGACTCTGGATTTCCCTTACAAAAAATACTCGCGGAGGCTTATGATTTTTTTGGGTGGAGATGGTTTTCCTTAGGTGCGCCTGAAGATTTATCTTATTATTCACATTGAATTTTAGGTTGTTTAGCTTCTGCACGTTATGGAAATCTATCGGTTCAAAGAAACGCTCACTCAGATCTCTTTGAAATTTATGAAGATTGTATGCTTGCCTTGATGGCTAAAAATGAAAATCCCCGTGCGTCTACCGTTCTTACAGATATTAAAAGTTCAATAATTCAATTTGAAGAGCAGAAAGTAATCAATCTTGCAAAAGATATAGAATCACTTAGAGGTGAAAATCTTCGATTAACCACTGATAAAGAATCACTTAGTAAGGCTCTTGATGAACTCCGAAATCAAATTGAGCGACTTCAAAATAAGGAAAAAATATATCAACGAGAAGAAGCTTCATCAGAAATTGTTGACCGTATTTGTGAGAAAACAAGAGCTGTAATAGGAGACTTTGAAGAACAGGATATTGCATCAATTTTACGTGATCCCAAAGAAGAATTTATTGTGAAATTGTCAAAACAAACTCAAGATGATTTGCATTTCTGTTTGAAATTTCAAACATTTTTCTCCGCTTATGATTTGGCATTGCTACCATTGTTCAGGTCTCTTGAACGAGAAATAAAGATCAATATTTTTGAACCATTTTGGACAAGTAGTGAATTTAGACAGTGATGTCCGGTTAGGTTCTTGCATATGATTTTTTAATGCTCTTTGAAATTTTTTTCATCAGGTGTTGTATGATGGTCTCCATACAATTCGTTGAGAATGGTTGTTCTGAGATTTCTAACTCTTTTGATTGAAACATTTTCATCGAATTGTTGACGGCAATATATAGCCATCAGCAGGTAGGTTATCAGTCCACCAAGTATTTGTACCATCAGTCCGTGTTCGCTTCTGGCAATCATGTGATATACTTTCAGATGTTGCTTCCACCATTGGAAAAATGTTTCAATTTTCCACCTGAGTTTGTATATGGTTGCAACTTGTTCAGCTGTAAGATCATGTCTGTCTGTCGCAACAAAATATTCTACTCCGCCAATTTTGTATCCTACAACACGAACAGGAAGTTTAGTCTGATTTATGCCTTGGGTTCCAAGAATCACTTTTGCATCATAAAAGATAAAACTATTTGAATTAACAATATTTTGTTCAATTATAGTTTTGGTTGTTGAAACTTTTATTCTGCAGACAAAATGTTTGCCTTCTGCCTGGAGGAGATCAAAATCCTTGTGACTTTGGTAGCCACGATCCATAATTCCGGTTTCACCAGGTGAAAGAATGACATTCACGAAAGGACGCTCAGCACCTTTTCCATTACTCAGGTGAACACCTGTAGGTAT
>JADGBS010000318.1 GCA_015231325.1 Oligoflexia bacterium
ACTCGATCTCCTTTAGCTTGATTTATTTTTTGAAAATTATAATTTTCTATATTATATTCTACTCCTTCCGCTCCTTCTAACTTTATATTTTTTATAGGCCTAGTACTTCTTATAACCATAATCTAAACTCCTACTGATAACTGACGGCCGACGACTAATAACTGCTTATACCAATGCATCTTCACCATCACCACCACGAGAGATAATTGCTTTACCTTGAGATTCAAGGTCTTTACATTTCTGTACAATTTCACTCTGTGCTTTTTCAACATCACTAAGTCTTGTAGGTCCTAATGCCTCCAAATCCTCTCGTAACATTTGGGCCGCACGTTGAGACATATTCTTAAATAGTTTAACTCTAACTTCTTCTGGAGCAGTTTTAAGAGCAATGGCCAATTGAGCTTGATCAACCTCTTTAAGAAGATTTTGGATACCACGATCATCAACGTAAACAAGATCTTCGAATACGAACATAAGTTTTCTAATCTCTTCTGCAAGTTCTGGATCTTTTTGTAAATCCATTGATGCAACAACTACCTGTTGATTTATTGGATCATTTTTAGTTTTTTCGTACGTAAAATAATAGTGGTCAACCGGTTCCCCAAGGAGCATTTCTCCTTTCATGCGACCTGTAAAATGATAGATGGGACCTAGATCAGACTGTATGACTTCCTTGGTGATATTAGAATAATTATCTGAGTTAAATTGCGCCATTTCTTCGTTAAGAATATCGTTTGGCTTTAATTGCCCATTAATAAACTTTATCTCAAATGTTGAAAGAGGGCCGCCCCGTGGCGCAGTACTTATGGGCTTCGGATCGATAGCGATAACCACTCCTTGCCGTGCTGATTCTTGCCAAAGTTCTGCAACATGCCATCCCCGGGGATAGTCAAAAATAAAAGTCCCATCGCGTACCGTATCGTATTCGTCGTTTTTTGAAGGTGTTTCTGATTTTGTTATTTCTTGTGCAGGAGTGCATGATTTTTGATCTGCAGCTATAATAGGAGCATTTTGACAGTTCTTATTTGAAACTGCGAGGGTTCTATTTTGATACACAAGAAGACCAATACAGCCAAGTAGAACAATAATCATTACTCCAAAGAAGTAAGTGACGCTTCTATTGGAAGGTTTTTGTGTTGGTTGTGAGAGAGCGACATCCATATCATTCATTTTACTTTATAAATACCTTACATACAGCATCACTCAACGGTCAATCATTCTCCCATTTTAAGAAATTTCTCCAATAGCATTCTTATGTGATGTGCGTCTAAACTCCATCTACTTGTCAGGGAAGTTTCATATCAGCAAATACCACGAGACGTTTATTGTAGCTTTTTACAGCTCCATCCCATACCCCGTCACAGGTAATAAGGTTGAGATGAGCGCTTTCGCTTGCTCTAAATACACTCTCTTCGTACCCAGGATTAAAGATACGGATTTCCCGTACGCTAAAGGTGGAAAACGCCCCATTACTATCCTTTATTGATATTTCATCTCCTATTTTTAGTTTATCTAAATCAGTAAATACTCCCTTTTCTCCATTTATTCCATCAAAGTGTCCAGCTAAAACAGCACTTCCCCGCTCACCGGGTAGTGGACCTAATTTAAACCAACCAACAGTCGCAACATTATCTGGGACTTCCATTGTCCCTTCAGATGTAACCCCCATATTTTCGATCTGGGTATCAACAGAGATCTTTGGAATAATTAAACGCACTGGTAATCCAGGAGGGGCAATATTTTCTTGTTTTTGATGTGTTGAATTTCCATCAGTTCGATAAAGGAGAAGAGACAGGACACATCCTACGAATAGGACTAATACAAAAAACACATTTCTCGGTAATTTCAAAGATTTGAAAACCATCTTTGTATTGTGTGTATTAAATCCTCACTCGAACCATGCCCCGTATTAGGAAGCATGGGATTTTTTGAATTAGATTCTTTATTATTACTCCATCCTCCTGGAGCACAACCGCTCCCTCCACGAACCTTAAAGTAATACGTTGTATTTGGGTTTAAATCAATTATGGTGTAATTAACAACGCCACTGGAGAGTACAGCTTGGAAAGTTACCCCAAATCGCTCATCCACTGGGGTCAAACCATAAGCAACATAGTAATAGGACAAGTGATCGTTTACTGGGGTAAAAAATAACGTTGCCTTGCTTCCTGCCCGATCTATTTGGAACAGGTCTGGACTATTTGATGGAGCAGTGTCAATACAAATTGAGGCAGAGGGCAATGAACTAGAAGGTGATGATGAATTGGACGAAGTAGTAGCTGCACAGGTTGATTTGGCAATGGTGGTATTATTTAAGGTTACTGCTCCATTTCTGGCGAGTAGTCTTCCATTAATTGTTGAGCTTCCGTCATCTGTAATTGATGTTAATGCAAGTATTGTTCCGGCAAGAGAAGTCGAAGTTCCCAAGGTGGCAGAAGAACTTACCTGCCAAAAAACATTACACGCTTGAGCGCCATTGATCAAGACGACTTTACTAGATCCCGCGGTGATAAAGGTAGATCCACTTGAAGGAGTTCCTGTTGAAGTTTTAAATATAAATACTGCATCAGAATTTCCCTGAGCATCAAGCGTTAGGGTTCCCGTAATCCCAAATGTTCCACTTGCAGAGTCGTATACTCCATCTGTTAAGGTCGATCCTCCAAGTTCAGTCGCAACAGTTGCGGTCGTTGGGCGCCCTGATGCATCGTTATATGCGGTTACGAGGTCAGTTTTAGCAGTTACCGTAACGGCATCATTTGGATCTGCACTAGTATGATTGACTCCGTTGATTATGGTTACCGAGCCAAAACCAGTTTCGGTGCTTGTAGGAGATGATCCTATATCGCCAGTAATCGTTGTTGCGCCAGTATTTGTAATACCAGAGCCAGAGAGTACTGCAAAATTTTCAGTTGTCAAAAGACCTACTTTTGTCGTTGAGGCAAATACCTCTGAAGGAGTGAAAAGGATGAATGATACCAAGATAACAAGGAACAAAGTTGTTAGAAATTGGACTGAATGTAATATTTTCATAGCGATGTAAATAATGGATTATATGCGTAGTACGTCTTGCTCATATGCGTCAAGTCTAACCTTTTTATGTGAAATATACTGTAAGGTAGATTACAAGATAGCAGTGATCACAATGTGAACGGTATTCCTATGTAACAATTTCTGTCGTGCTTAAGTCCTCGAGTTTTGAGATAAGAACTTTTTTAGTGTACATTGACGTGTCTATCTGTTTTGCATCAAATATTCTCAACCCTTCGATAATCCTTCGTGCATAAATTGCCTGCTCTTTCCATAAATAGCGCACCCTCACTTCATTCGCTTCAAATGTTTTTGAATGAATGACAAGTTCTGCAAAGAAAGGGGCCATATTAATAAATACATTGGATATATCTTTAATATCTACGCTGTGTATCTGGGATGAAAGAAAAAAAGTTCTGATAATTACAGTAACCCTCCCCTCTTCTATATTGATGGTATTCGGAAAAAAATCAAAGGGAAATTGATGTGATGAAATTGAGGCGAGAATTCTATTAGACTTCTTAACTAATTCAGCAACTAAGACCTTACTAACATCCTTTTTTTCTGTTTTAATTTTTTCCACTCCCATTTCTTCTTTCTTAGTTAGTGTCTCAACTTTTTCTTTCAACTCATCAACTTCACGCTGCAAAGGAGGGTTGCTCGGTAACACAGCAACATTCGTTTGTTTATCGTTTATTTTAATTTCCATACCTTTTACGGGCCCTTTGTTGGGCGGGAAGATGGGCTGAGCGT
>JADGBS010000319.1:0-3244 GCA_015231325.1 Oligoflexia bacterium
TAGCATAATAGAGACAATCTTTGCTAAATTTCTAGCAGCATGGGCATTTTTGTCAATTGGTATTGGATTGACATTTCCAATTGTGATAACCGTATTCTTTCTTGGTTCTCCGGATATTTCTTCTATCTTCTTTGGTTACCTTGGATCAGTACTTTTGGCAGGGGCATTACTAGTGGTCGGTATGTTCTTCTCAGCAATGACCAGAAATCAAATTATCAGCTTTATTCCAGCGGCCCTAGTCTCCTACTTGTTTATGATGGCCGGATCTCCGCCAGTGATGGAATTTCTATCCTCGTTTTTACCAAATTTCATTGTCACCATGGTTGAACATTTAAGTTTTCTAAATCATTTTGAATCGCTAGAAAGAGGTGTATTGCGTTTACCAGACTTAATGTTTTTTTTCTTATTTATGCTTGCAGGAATGCTAGCAACTTTTTTAGTTATCAAAGAAAAAACTGCAATGCATAAAGACAATGAAAAAAATCGTCCATATCTTACGTTCGGATTAATCGCTATTATAGTTGCCACGTTAGTTACTTCTTTCAGCATCGCCGGTAAGAGACTGCGCATAGATTTTACTGACGGTAATTTCTATACCCTGTCCAATGGAACCAAATCCATACTAAAGAAGATGACTACACCTGTTACCTTACGACTTTTTTATTCAAAAACTGCGGCCAACAAGGGCAGTGAAGGAATTCGCGAATTTAATAACTATTACGCATACGTAAAAGAGCTCATCGAAGAATATGTATCCTACTCTAAAAATAATATAAAACTGGAAATAGTTGATCCTCGCCCCGATACAGAAGATGAAGAAAACGCGGTTAGCAATGGTCTTAAACGATTCCAATTAACCGATACTGAATCCTATATCTTTGGTCTAATCGCCAAAAGTGAGAGCGGCGCAGTGAAAACCATTGAATTTTTTGACCCCAATCGTCAAGAAATGCTTGAGTATGAATTATCGAAATTAATCGCTTCTTTTACACAAACCCAGAAGAAACGGGTTGGAATAATTTCTTCCGTGGATGTCCTCGGCACAGATGGGGGTTCTCCTTACATGAAACAACTGATGCGTATGCAAGGACAGGAAAGTGAGGAATGGTACGCCTTCGAAATGTTGAGGGAAATGTATGAACTTAAGGCCATACCGCTTGATAGCAGCAAAATTGAAGGAATAGACATTCTGGTAATTTTTCATCCCAAAAATTTGTCCGAAAAATTACAGTTTGCTATCGACCAATTTGTCGTTAATGGGGGACGAACGTTATTACTCATAGATCCAATGGCCACCTATGACCGTACGGCAAATATGGGAATGATGGGCATGGGCGGTGGAGAAGCGCCGGCATCGAACCTTCCAAAATTACTATCCAAATGGGGTCTTGAAATGAAAGAGGACACTTTCGCTGGTGACCTAGAACTGGCCGGATTCGGCCAATTTTCACAATTCGAACCACGAGCTCAACTGCTTCCGATAGTAAATTGCGATAAAAGATGTTTTGATAAAAACAAGGATATCGTAACAGGGGGAATTGAAAATTTAATGTTTATCTTCCCTGGGGTTTTAAAATTAACAGCAACGACTGCAACAGCTGCTACCGCAAAAGCTGCTACAACGTCAACAACTGAGGAAAAAAGGCTACAACATACTCCAATATTAATGACCACCGATAAAGGCAATGAATATTCTGCCAGTCATACAGAAATGAATGACCCGCGAGCATTGTTGCAAAAATTTCAAGAAGGAAAAAAACCTGTAGTTATAGCATACAAAGTTCATGGCATGTTCGAAACCGCATTCCCTAACGGTATAGAAATTGAAGAAAAAGATAGTGGTGCTAGTGAACCTAGCGGCAGTAACTCTAAAAAAACCAAGATCCCTGCAGAAATACTCAAGGGCTCCGTTGCCGGGGCAGTAGTGATTGTTGCAGATACTGACTTTCTCTCAAATCGTTATGCGTGTAGAGAAACTTTCTTGGGAATTACACCCATCAACCAAAATGCCGTTTTTTTTCTTAATTTAGTTGAGAATTTATCAGGTTCCACCGACTTGTTATCAGTAAAGACTAAGGGAAAGTATCGCCGACCATTCACAACTATTGATAGAATCGAAGTAGCAGCAGAAAAAGATTCTGCCGCAAAAATTAATGAAATCAATGCTAGTATCCAACACTTTCAACAAGAGCTTGTTGCTTTGGCCGGAAGCGGAAAAAACGTTCAAATGTTGCAAAATGAGGGCGTAAAAAAACAAAAAGAATTGAACATGAAGATAGCTGATCTTAAATCAAAGTTGCGAGAAGTAAAAAGAGTAGGAAGAGAAAAAGTAGAATCGATTGGCAAAATATTGCAAATGGTCAATATCCTATTTATTCCATCACTAATATTCATCCTGGGGATAATAGTAATGCTTCGACGTTATCGTCCTAAATCGTGTTGTTGCCACCAGGAGACTAACTAATCATGAACTACTATTTTAATAACTATTAACAAAATTAATTTTACAAGGTTAACAGAAAATTACTAACGCAAAACACCTAATACCAAGAATACCAAAATAGGAGATATTGAATATGAAATGGGAAACATTGGAAAAATCAGTGCATCCGCACCATTTTAAGGCCCTATCTGCTACGGCCATAATAACGACAATTTTAGCGCTTGGACTCTATATTTGGGATCAACATCGGCCAGAACCAGAACTTGTCGGTACAGAGCTTCTGGCCGGAATCGACATGGATAAAATTCAAAAAATCACTATTGAAAAAGGAAAAGATATTACTACCATCCTGCGCTCAAATGACGGGTTCATCTTAGAAGGAAGGGACTTCCCATTGGACTTAAAAAAAATAAATGAACTGTTATTGAAATTGACTGGAGCAACAATTACTCGAGAGTTCTCCACATCCTCTCTTGGCGTAAAAAATGGCACCAATAGTGCTAACGACCCCACAAATTTAAAATTCAAGAAAGATATCAAATCAGTTATTACACTAGAAACTAATGCTAGTAACACTACTAGTAATAACGCCAGTAATGGTACAAGTAATCGCACAAGTAACAGTACGAGTAATAACTCTATTAACAATGCTAAAACAGTTATTGAGATTGGGGACGAAGGTACAGAGGGAACATACGTTAGACTTAATAACAGCAATAAAATTCTACTATCTAAAGAACACTTCTATATAAGTGCTACTGCAGATAGCTATCTCGACAAAACACTTTGGGATATTGACAA
>JADGBS010000319.1:3322-3774 GCA_015231325.1 Oligoflexia bacterium
AATGCATTGCTTAAGCTAGAAATTGATCGGATCTTTGAACCAAATGAATCTGAAATATCCGATTTGCGCTTCGAGAATATGATCACTATAGAAACAAAGAACGAACATTATCAAATGGAAATTGCTAACAAAAAAGATGAACTATATGCAAGGGTAACCGCCAATCCACTTAACGATCAAAAGGAATTTGTTATCGACGGTCAGGGCAAACCTGATGAATTAAAGAAAGTTGAGCAAGCGCTTTCTTCTCGCGAACGAGTAATAAAATTCAATCAAAAGCGTTCTAGATGGATATATAAATTAGCGTACTCTCCTGCTACAAAAATTAAAGAATTAGCAAAGTAGTTTTATTGGTAATATCTAATTAACTTTTTAAACACCCATCCCCTACCTCACTATCTCAACATCTCCCATTTATAGCTATTCGCTATAATTTGATGATTTTTCTATGA
>JADGBS010000031.1:0-26196 GCA_015231325.1 Oligoflexia bacterium
ATGTGGCCAGTTCTATGTTATTTGCGTTTGCAATTGCCTATATCTGCTTGGTAACCAATGCAAATGCGGAGGTAAGTAGCGGATTCACAGGGTTGGGGGTGCCCGATCGTGCTCAAGTAGTGAATATGTTGACAGAGATGGATAAGTACTCTCTTTCTACTTTTGAGTCAGTGGACAAAGAAGGGAAGGAAGCGGAATTTTTGGCCAAATGGGTGGATTCTTTACGTTTAATAGAAAAGTATTTTGATAATAGACGCAAGCTTTGCTCTGGAGATGCTGAACAACAAAAAAAATATTGTAGAGAGGATTTAAAAAACTTGCAAGTACATTTTGTAGATAGCACTTACAATGTGCATAAAAATTTTTTGGAATTTTCTCATAAACGCAGGTTAGATGAACTAGAAAAAAATAAGGCCCGCTTGCTGGACTTCATAAAAAAGAGTGACGGTAAAAAATTTAAAAGTCCATTTTTTGATAATGCACTTAGGGGTAAATGAATAAGTTAATAAGTTAATAAGTTAATAAGTTATTTAAGTAACTTATTTATTAGATGAATGGAGCGCTTCATTTATGTTAAAAAATTTTTTGCTTAGTTTTTTGTTCGGATTATCAGGTTTGTTGGGGGTGAGTCTCCTCTCTGGTTGTGGAACTATAGAGACATTGACTCCTAAAATGGGTGGTGTAATTTTAAAAAAAGCATCTAAAGAGATGGAGACGGAGTCTAATTGGGATTTTTTTCGCGAAGGGGCGCTTGCCAATTTAAAAATGATTGAAGGGCTGCTTTATTTAAATCCAGGTGAAAAAAGATTGCTCTCTACTTTGGTTAAAGGATATACCTCCTACGGACTATTGGTACAAGAGACTTTGATGTTGGAATCAAGTGCGCGGTCAAGTACACCATCAGGTGCGCAGGGAGAAGTAGGTGCTGGATGTACAAGTGAAAGTTATCATAAGCAACAAGCAATTGCCGCTTATGGCAAGGCGTTGAACTATGCTTTCAGTTATTTAAAAAGTGTCGGGCTTACCTATGATGACTTGCTGAGTAGTTCCCGTACTGATGTAAATGATGCGAAGGACGTAAAAGATGGAAAAGGCGTAAAAAACGTAAAGAACGTATTAGAACAGAACCTTGATTTTGAAGATTTACAAGATGTCGATGCTATATTTTTTATGGCCCAGGCATGGGGAGGTTTAATTAATTTAGAGAAAAATAATCCTAAATTACTTGCGGACCTTTCCTTAGTTAAATGGCTCACTGACTGGGTTTGTGGGCATTATCCCAATTATTTTCATGGGGGATGCGATTTATTTTATGGGGTATATGAGAGCAGTCGTCCTCCCTTACTAGGTGGAAATCCACAAAAAGGAGAGGAATTTTTTAAGCGAGCAATAGCAAATAATCCGGGGAATCTTTTTGCAGAAGTACTTTTTATACAATATTATTATGTGCCGATGGAAGATAAAGATGGATACTTGAAGTTACGTCCAGAGTTGCAGCAAAAAATTAATCGATTTTATCAGAATATGGAATGGAGTTCCACTAATATTAAAATTGGAAAAGTTGTCAAAGAAGGTGATGATGAACATCTAAATTTACTAAATGCTACAGCAGGGAAGCGTTGGCAGTCTATTCTAACTTTAGAAAAAGATAATAAAATTTTTTGATAATCAAAAATAATAAAAATAATAAAAACAATTAAAAGGGAAATTGATTATGTGCTCGAGTATGCGTCTAATAATTTTGAAACTATTGATCACTGTCTTTGTTTTAACCTTGTCTGTTAGTGTCAGTGCCGCTATGACAATAAAGATTGGGGTCCTTCCTACCAAGGGAACTACTTGGGCCAATTGTCTAGATAAACTAACTAAAGAAGTTTCTGATGCTACAAAAGGGGAAGTGCTTTTCAAAATGTATTATGGCGCGGTTCAGGGAGATGAACCGGTGGTTTTGAGAAAGATCCGTAATGGCCAGATGCATGGGGGAGTATTTACTGGGAGGACTTTAGGAGAAATCAATGGTGATGTGAGAATAATGGAAGTACCCTTCACCTTTTATGAAAATCGTAGTAAGGCCTTTAAGGTAATGGATAAATTTGCCCCAATTTTTAATGAAGGTTTTAAATTGAATAAGTTTAAAAATTTGGGCTTCTTCGAAGTGGGGCAAGTTTATCTAATCTCAACTAAACGAGCGAGTACTTTCAATGAATTAAAAGGGTTAAAAATCTGGTCTTGGGATGGAGACGTACTATCATCTACCCTGATCAAATCGATGAATTTTGTGGCCGTCCCTTTGGCATTACCGGATGTTTTGCCATCGTTATCAACTGGAGCGATTGATGCCGCCTACGCTTCACCTTTGGCCATATTAGCAATGCAGTGGCAAACTAAGGTCAAGTTTTTAGTAGATTTTCCAGTAACTTATTCGATAGGGGCATTTTTAGTTCAGGAAAATGTTTGGGAAAAAATTCCGCAACAATACCGCTCAGTAGTAGAGGAGATTGCGCGTAAAAATATTCAACAGGCGAATGAATTGACGATCAAAGAAAATGTCGATGCATTAAAGACCATTCATGATTTAAAGATCACCTTTGTGAAGTTTCCAGAACAAGATATTCAGCAAGGAAAAAAAATTCGTAATGAGGTGATTTCTTCACTGACAGGAAAATTATTTAGCTCGAAAATTGTAGATTTAATGAATAAGGAATTACAACTATAATTTTAACGAGGGGGGGATAGTGGTTAATAAGATTCTTGTGATATTGATATTAGTAACGTCGATGATGCTGGTGATGCCCGTAGAGGTGCAGTCGCAGTCAGAAAATTCTTCTTTAAATCTCAATCTAAATATAAATAAAAATAAACAATCAAATTCAACTTCAAATTCAACTTCAAACTCAACTTCAAACTCATCCTTAGAGAGTAGGGTCATAAGCGGGGAGCAACATTTTCCTGATTATGCAGGAACAAGTTTCCCTCAATACCGATTTCGTTCGGATTTGGTTACTACTTATTCTGTCGAAAAAGAGCTTTTGGATAATTACTGGTGGAATTTTATCTCAAGTGATCTTAAAACCTTAGGAAGATTCATTCAGGAAGATTTGCCAATAGGATATAGTTGTTCCAATGAAATCATGTTGAAACATCTTGACTATATTACCTACCTTTTTCGATTACTGGCATTAGGACTATTACATGAATCAATTTTGGATTACCAGAAGAACATCGAGATGCTCAATTTTGGGGTACCTGCATGTGACATTGATTGGATCAAAGTCATTGGGCAATGTCGACCGCAAAGCGTAGAAATGAAGAAGTTTGCTGATCGATCTTTGTCGATGATCATTGAATATCAACGTGGGTTGCGTAGGTCTTCGACTTTACTTAGTAGTGGTAAAAAAAATTGGCTGAATGCCTTTTACAAAGCAGGTGAGCTGCCATTTCCCAAGGGGGTTACTTACGCACGACTGCATCAGTGGTGCGATCAAAACGGCGTTGATCCCAAGAGTTTGGACCTAAATAATCTGGCGCCTGCATTTGCTGCAATTTGTAAGCAAGATATTTCTCCATTCGTCGAAATATGTTCTGAAAAAGATTCTATTTATGGAATGTCAACAGCTCCCGATTTAATGCTATTATTAATTTTATCAAATACTTTTCAGTCTATTAACCAAGAAGGCAAAGGGAAAGGGTGCTTAGTACGTTTTGTGAGATTGTTTAGTGCCAAAGAAAAAATGCCATTTTACTTGGGAGAGATATTTTCCGAGGTAGCGTTTCAATTGATAAAGGAGATGAAAAAAGAAAAGGAATTCGAACAGGAGAGCATTCATTATTTGCAAGGACGTTTATTCTTGGCCGGAGCTTTAAAGGAATTTGATGACAAAGGATTGACTTCCTTTTTATTTGATATAAAGAAAGAAAATGTAAAAGATAATGTAAAAGACAATGCAGTGGTGGCGTCTGTGCCAAAGGCGAAAGTACCTGCTACCACCGTTGAAAAGGGTAGTACTAAACAGCTAAGTGCCTTTGAGACAGCGCTAATGTTGGCCGCTAATGTTGGTGCCGGGTTGTCATTGCCCGGTAGTCAAACCGCCGCTTTGAATAAAAAATTAAAAGTGGTAGGAGCTGGTGTAGTAGTTGATATGAAAAAGTTTAAACAAGACTATCCTTTGTCCCCGAAAATGTTGAAAAACCTTTCGAAGATACTAGCAGTATATCAGAGCAAGGAGACATTGCGGGAGATGTGCAAATCAGATAAATTGGGCAGCCGTAGTCGTCCTCTGGGAATTGCCTATATACGTTTTTTGTTGGAGTCTAAGGATCAGCAGATATTTCAAAATATTCGAGAGGTTTTGGGTGATTATTTTTATGTTGAAAATGATATTGAACAACAGAATTTACCTGTATTTATTAAATTAGGCCGCAGTGTTAGTGACGGAGAGTGGGAATTGATCATACAATCAGAGCAAAAAGAAAAAAAGGACGGATCGATGGTTAATTGTCGCTGATGGGACCAGATTAAGCGAAGTAACTATAGGATCTAAAAAGTGAATGAAGTGAATGAAGTGATTAAAGTGATTAAGAAGTTAACTAATAGTAATAGTAATAGTAATAGTAATAGTAATAGTGATGGTAATGGTAATGGTAATGGTGGGCGATCTGATAATTCGAATCTATTTTCCCTAGTGAACTTAATGCCTGCCCTTTACGATCAATTCAATGACTTAGAATCTCTGATCAAGGGAGGAGAAGACCTAGCTGCATTGCCGCTAGTTCCCCTTTATCAGTGTGTTAAAAATGCACCACTGGATTTAGTGACGGAACTTTTGCCTAGACTAGTAGAGGAGCAACGGGAAGCGCTTTTATATTTGGATATTTGGGATAAAGATCAATTAGATAGTGATAGTTTTCATTTTTGGTTACAGGCCTATTCCAATTTGGATATAGAAAATAATAATATCAAGTCAGAATTTGCAAAAGGTTATAATTTTGCATTATTTTTAAAATCAAAATTTGAGATTTCGACATTTGACGAAGAAGATGCTGAGTATCCTGAACATGACAACTATTTCCTTACGGATGATCACCGTTTTTTAATTGAATATGCAGATGATTTTCAATATATCAGTGAGCTGAAATCTCTGATCAGTGTCTTATATGCTGAATTGGGTGTTGAGCATGCATATGCTTATGTTTTTAAAATCGCGAGCGATTCGTTGTCAAATATGCATGAAGAAGCATATCGCCTTCAAAAGGCGCGGCTAACTGACTATGGCATGGTCGATTATTTTGACTCATTAGAAGTGGAGTACGCATTTTCAACCTGGAAGGAGTTGAAAAATTTTATTAACAAAAAAATGCGTGCGGCCGAAAAAGAGACAGGTATTACTGAACGAGATACCTCCTACACAAAAAACGATTTAGGTTTTTGGGAAATGTTGCCACCGAAAATATTAGTCTCTTCTTTTCTAGATGACAAAGGTACCTTTATTGATGATATCAGTATCCCTCTTTCAGAAAAATCTAGTTTGTCTGCCACGCGTTTGAAGTATCTTTCCTTTAACTTTATTCGGTTACTTAATTGCAATGTTTCCTTTCACCGTGCCTTGAAACAAGGACAAGTGGTATTGAGAAGGATAGGAGAGGAAAGTAAAAAATGTCTGACCCTTGGGTCTTCTTATTTGTTGTCTGTCTTTTCGTCCACATCCATCGATAAAAGTGATGGCCATTATAATAAAGGAAAAACTGATTTTTCTCTATATTCTGTCTACGATTTTGTTGATATTTATCGAGTTGGTAGGAGTTTAATCAGAATTATTCAGAGGCGATTGAAGGAGAATCTAAAAATATATGCTTTTGACCAAGAAAAACATGAATATTTTTTAGGCGGATATTGGACTACTTTTTTAGAAAACTCTTTTCTCGCTATTCCGACTTTTAAGGAGAATGAGAAAGACAATGAGAAAAATAATGAAGTAGTGTCGTTTACTATTTTTGAGCGCTGGCAGAGAGAGTCCGAATTATTAATAGAGCTACTCCCTTATATTCAAAAGATTTATCAGCAATGGTGTCAATTAAGAGAGCAGGAACGAGTTCAGGATTTTTTCTACCTCAATTATACAATCACTGAAATAGACTTTACCAGTATTATTACGAGTAGTTTTGCTAATTACTATCTTCTTTCTGCGAAGGATCGAACCAGCACTGTGGTTGGCACGCCCTCTGAAATGAATACTGAAAGTATGGAAAAAAAATTGGGATTAACTAGTGATGAATTTATCTTTTTTTTGCGACACTTTAACGCTACTAACAAGGATTCTCTGCTTCTCAAAATATGTGAATTTAAAAATCATTTTGGTTTTAGCTCGATAGATGGTTTTGAAAATTATATTTATCAATTACTGGATGACGAGTTGGGCGGATATAAGTGCGAAGAAATAACTTCTCAAGAATTGCCTCACATTGGTGGACCAATAATTTTAAAAATGTCATAAGCATTAATTCGGGTGTGTTGGCCCTCGTGGTGGTTGCGGTGGTTGCGGAACAGGGTTGACAATATGGCAGTGACTGCGATGGCATCCACAAATTGTGCGACATGGAGGAGGATTTGGTCCAAGATGGCAGCGACAGTGGTCGCTATCAGAAAATTCGGGTTTGTTGGTGATCATTTTTTCAAATTCGAACAGAATATTCATCGTTCTTCACGCGCGGAAACCCTGTCCTTTAGGGCAGGGAGGAAGCGCATCTCCTTTTTAAGTTTGTATTGGTACCCATCAATTTTTTGTAATAATTTAAAATTTTTCTGGTGGATGCCCTGAATTACGCCGGAATCCGTGGCAACGTTGAAATAACCATTGCTTCTAATTGCTACTTTTCCGAAATAAGTTCCGGCCTTTTTTCCGGTTTTTACGACGGCCTTAACAATATCGCCTGTTTGAAAAATTCCGACACGTTTGTTTAGTTTAGGAGTAGTTCGTGGAAATCCGAAGCGATCCATTTTACAAACTTGCCTACTTCCTCTTCCTATACTTTTTACTTCGAGTGGAGAAAAGTTTTTCGGGATATATACATTTTCTCCATTCACTCCTACGCAGGCAGCATCTATCCAATGATCTTTTCGATATCCTTGTTTTTCTCGGTTAAACTTTGTTCTACCTCCAGAATAAGTGGTAACTGGCAGTGCTAAAGTTGAACTGATCGTTGTGGGCAATACTTTGCGGAGAATGTTCACATGAGAAGCATCGCTAAGAGAAGTTTTAGTTTGTCTTAGAATGGCGTTTCTTTTTGCGATATCTTTTATGAAAATATCTAAATCACTGTTCCCTTTTTTTTGATTACAATCGTGACAGGAAATCAAAAGATTAGAAACCCGATCACTTCCACCCTTGCTTTTAGGAACAATGTGATCGATCTCTAGACGAACATCTTTTTTCCCACAATACGCACATCGATGCTGCCACTTCTCAAGCAAATATTCCCTAATTTCAAATCCAAAAAGCTCCCCTCTTTGATAAAGAATTCCGGATATTTCAGGATTTTGGATTTTTTGCAAGTCAAACTTAACGTTTTCAATCGCCGTCTCGCTAATCGGAACTAATTGCTGCAACTTTTTTGACCAATTGACCACATTATTGAGCTTTGAACGCACACTTGGAGCAACCCAATCCTCTCGATTACTGCGAACTCTGTTTAAAAACCTTGCTTTTCGATATCTTGTTTTTCGGTTACGTCGTGAACGTCGATTGGCCCTTCGCGATTGTAGTGCCTCTCGAATTGCCTCCCCACGGTGTTGAAGATTAATTGCGTACAATAATACATTTTCAGCAACAATCGCGACGCCGGTAGTCTTGCTTCCCGGATCAATTTTTAATTCTACTTTTTGAATATCCCCTTTTTCGCGACTTAATAAAATAATAGTAAAAGGGAAGAGGCAGTACACCCTGGCCTTTTTTTCTTGTAATAGTTCTCTGGCCCTGGCCGGATGACAGGGCATTAAAGGTTTTTCGGATGATGATAAAACAAATACTTTTTGCATAAATTTTTTAAATTAAAAGAGTTACCTCTTCGTTCTCCGGTTGCCCGGGTAATTGTCCCCTCGACAATGTTAATCTGCGGTTTAAAACGAATTGCACTGGTCTAACTCCTTACGCCTGTTTAACAATCCGTCGTAGAGCTTAGAACTGGGGAAGTATTCTAAGGTACCTTCTGGTGTATTCGCAGTTAACGTAGCAATTTTGAGTTACTTCCTTTTTGCTTAGTCTGGTCAACTTGGAGCTTGCTTTTTCACAAGCTCACCCCTTTAGGGGTGAGTAGTTGACGTATTTAATCCTTTCTATGTTACTAAATCAGGGAGATAATCCAGATATCTATATTTGATAATTGCAAGTAGAAAGTATTCAATTCGTTGCAGTCTCGAGAGCAGGAAATCAATAATAAAATAGAGATGTCAATATTAGTGTATTAAGTTTAATTATTTTTACACTATATCCAAATCTGTTATCTCCTATTTTTCTATGATCTGAAAAAGGACTTTTTTGCCTTTAATAGATTTAGTTTTAGATTTAGATATATTGTTCATCGAAGGAGAGTAGGCAGAGTATTCAGTGGGAAGCTCTTCTCCATACCCTACAGTAACTAACTTATCTTGAGAAATTCCGGATTCTTCAACCAAGTAATTTCGCACAGCATTGGCCCGTTTAATACTAAGTTTTTTCTTTAATTTAATACTTCCTTTAGAGTTAGTGTGGCCAATAATACTGATTTTAATTTGTGGATTGTCCTTAATAATTTGAATGTTACTCTTGATCTCATTCATTCCCTTTTTGGACAGAGCAGATCTTGTACGTGTCGATTTATCTAATCTGAAATTTGTATCATCTAGAATGACTAGAGCGGTTTCATGTTTTTTTTCTACAATAGGAGAAGTTGCAAAACTCCACTCATAGTTATTTGCAAGAGAAATACCCGTCAGTCCTTTAACCCCAATAGTTATTGTTGCAACATAGGTGGTGTTATGTTCAAGCTCCTGTACGGGAGTAAAAGTTATCATATTATCTGTCGCTATAACCGTACCGCGCACTAATGTTGTCCCGTGCTTTAAAGTAAATGTTTCAGGAGTGACGCTGGCAGGATCTATAGGACTATTAAAATTTGCGCTAACTTTAATATTTGTTCCTACTCCTTCAGTAGCATTAGCAGGGACGGTTGAAACTACTATAGGTACAGAAATTGCCGCTGGCCTTTCCTCTTTTGCTTCTTCTTTAGCTTTCACATCTCCACCGAACACAAATGACAACCCTATGGTGCCTTCAAAGTTACTGGTGTGATCCGAATTTGCAAGTATTATGTGACGTACATCAGCTCTTATGTATGCTCTATCATTAATGCCGGCAAGAACACCCAAACCATAATCAAAAAGACCTCTCGAATGATTGGTAATACCCTCAGGATTATCAAATGTAACAGCTCCTCCTCCAAGCGCTACAAATGGTATTAATTTATTGCTAGGCACAAAACGTAAAATTGCTTCTACACCATAACGAAAAACATTAATTTTTTGATGATCAAGGTCATTTGCGGTAGTACGGATGTTGCCAAACATGGCCTCAATACCTAAGCTATCACTAAAATTTCCACCAACTCTTAATCCATAAAATGGCCTTACATTATTTTGCAAATGTTGATCTTTATGGAAATGAAATCCACCAAAAAAAGGAGAGAGTGTAAGAGATGAATTAGTAGGATAATCTGCTAATGCAGAAGTAGTAAGTCTAAGAGATATTAAAGTAAATACTAAAAGCTGCAGTATTATTTTCATACTAGTAACCTCCTTATTAAGTATTAAGTGCTTAAATAGTAGTTAGATGTTTATTAAATAAACATGGATAGCAGTTAAACATTAAATTTTAAAAGAGTACATTTTATTTTTTGTATAGTTAGGTTGTAACAAAATAGAGATATTACTCCTGATAACCTGAAACTATTTTTACATAATTTCTTATCGGTATAAAACTAGTAAAAAGGTGAAGGAATGATTATCTCTTTCCATTTTGTGGGGCCAAAGTCTCATTTAGTATCTTCAGTATAGTGATGGTGCTCATCCTTCTTTTATGGCGTTGGACTCAGGGTTTCTTGTATTTTTTAACCCGAGTAGTAGTTACTATATGGTTTTGCCTATTCATGATATTTTTTAGGAATAGAGACTCCGGATTTTTTTTGATAATTTGTTCCTATCTTTAAATAAAAATGTAAAGACATTTCATAATAGATAATTTGGAGTGATCCTCGTGGAAATATATATGAAAAAAAAATCTTTTCTCTTCGGTCAAGTTACCATCTCATTTATTACGGTCATTGTTTTAGTCATCATAACTATTTTGGCCCTTTTCTGTGGATGCGCGTCTGCTCCCTACACTGGCAGACATCAACTTATTCTTGTTTCCCAAGACGAAGAGGCGGCCTTGGGGATCAAGGCCTATAAAGAAGTGCTTTCTCAAAACAAGATATCCACGGATGCAAAGGTAAATGCCATGGTTCAACGAGTGGGCATGCGTATTGCTGCTGTTACTAATAGGCCTGAGTATAAATGGGAATTCACTGTTATTGATGGGCCAAATTCTGCCAATGCCTTCGCCTTACCTGGCGGTAAGGTCGCCGTATATACCGGTATACTTCCCTACACTCATAATGAGGCAGGACTTGCTTTTGTGCTTGCTCATGAAATAGGCCATGCTATCTCTAGGCATGGTGGAGAAAGGATGAGTGAGCAACTGTTGATACAGTTTGGGCAAGGAGGGCTTAACATGGCAATTGCAAAGAAATCTGCATCTGCAATACAGGCCATTAATCTTGGATATGGTTTATTGACAACGGTAGGGGTAGTACTACCGTTTAGCAGAACACAGGAGTATGAGGCAGATCATATCGGAATCATCCTTAGTGCCAAAGCTGGTTATGACCCCAGAGAGGCACCGCACTTTTTTGAGCGAATGATGAAGGGAGAACAAAACAAAGCAACTCCTCCAGAGTTTTTATCCACGCATCCTGCGGATCAAGAACGCATTCAAAAATTAATAAAGCTTATCCCCGAAGCAATGAACTATTATCAAGTTCATAATTGACTGAAGCAGGATAAAAATCGTCCTTCCGCTCCAGAATGTCGGTTACGGTTGTATTATAGTGGTATGCATTTAGCACTTAAGGAAAGGACACCAATGCGAAAAAAAATAAAAACTAAACCGCAATTCAAATCCAAACCCAAGCAAAAAATAAAAAAGGTTCCGGACGTGTCTCTTTTGAAAGTGCCTACTGGAATAAATGGATTCGATGAGATTACAATTGGGGGGTTACCGAAGGGGAGACCCACTTTGGTGTGTGGTAGTGCAGGTTGTGGAAAAACCTTGCTGGCCATGGAATTCCTTGTTCGTGGGGCAATACAATTTCATGAACCTGGAGTGTTCATTGCGTTTGAGGAAAATGCAGAGGAACTAGCACAAAATGTGGCATCTCTAGGTTTTGATCTTGATGATCTTGCGAGGAAAAAAAAGATTATTGTTGATTACATATTTATCGAACGCAGCGAAATAGAAGAAACTGGTGACTACGATCTCGAAGGGCTTTTCATTAGACTTAAACATGCCATTAAATCTATCGGCGCAAAGAGGGTTGTCATTGATACTATTGAGGTGCTTTTTTCGGGATTTTCTAATCCCCATATTTTGAGGGCAGAGCTGCGCCGCCTTTTCAGGTGGTTAAAAGAGCAAGGAGTCACTGCGATTATCACCGGCGAAAAAGGAGGAGAAGGCACTCTTACACGCTACGGACTAGAAGAATACGTTGCAGATTGTGTGATCGTTCTTGATCATCGAATAACTGATCAGATATCAACTCGAAGACTTCGAATTGTGAAGTATCGAGGATCTCTACATGGTACAAACGAATATCCTTTTCTAATAAAAGATAGTGGTTTTTCTATCCTTCCGATTACCTCAGTCGGTCTCAATCACAAGGCAACAGATGAACGTCTATCTACGGGGGTCCCCAGGCTAGATGTTATGCTGGGGGGCAAGGGGTATTATCGCGGCAGTAGTATTCTAGTTTCGGGGACAGCAGGAACTGGAAAAACCATTTTGGCCTTGCATTTAGTCAACGATGCGTGTCGCCGAGGTGAACGTTGCCTTTATCTTGCTTCGGAAGAATCCACAGCGCAGATAATCCGTAATGCTAAATCTATTGGAATAAATTTAGAACCTTGGATACAAAAAAAACTTCTTTATTTTAATGTGAGCAGACCGACATATACTGGTCTTGAAATGCAACTGGTAACACTGGATAGTCTTCTCAAGAAATTTAGGCCATCTATTGTGGTGATAGATCCTATCACCGGACTAACGAGTATCGGATCATCGGAGGAAGTTAAGTCGATGCTAATGAGAATGATAGACATCCTAAAGTCAAACTACGTCACTACTCTTTGTACAAGTCTAACTCATGGTGGTAACAATATCGAGCAAACGGAAGTTGCGGTAACTTCTCTGATAGACACCTGGATTTTAGTTCGAGAGATCGAGCACAATGGTGAACGGACCAGAGGGCTTTATGTTCTTAAGTCTAGAGGGATGCCCCATTCTAATCAGATTCGAGAGTTTTTAATAACGAATAAGGGTATCGACCTGACCGATGTGTATGTGGGACAAGGTATGGTTTTAACCGGTGCCGCTAGGAAAGTTCAAGAATTGAAAGAAAAGGCAGCATTCAGAGCAGGTCGAGACAAAATGGAAAGAATCAAACGGGAGCTGGAACGAAGGCGACTCCTAATGGAGGCAAAGATAAATGAAATCCATGCAGAATATGAATCGTTGGAGGAGGAGATGCATGAAAAGTTAAAGGTTCACGAAGCGCAAGAAAAGGCACTTGTTTTAGATAAAAGTGTTATAGCACAAATGCGTAAAGCAGATCATAAAATTGATCAAGATCAAGATCAAGATCAAGATCAAGGTCAAGGTCAAGATAAATCAAATGCCGACAAGAATTCTAAAATAAAAGCAAGTGAAGTGAAAAAATAGACTAATCGTAAGAGAACTAGTAGGAGAACTAAAAGATGAATATTGTGGCAAAAACGATTAGGAAAAAATCTACTAAAATTATGGACAGAACTCTTAATGCTGCTAAGGCATCGAATGCCTCTAAGACCGCTAAGGCATCTAAGGTCTCTAGTAAAGATGTAGGTGTGTCTAAAAAAAGACCGAGAAAAAAAATAAGAACAAAAACAAAAACAAAAACAAAAACAAAGGCGAAACGCGAAATCTGGGAGCTTAGACTATACGTTGCCGGACAGACACCTAAGTCAATCTCTGCTTTTATTAATCTCAAGGAGATTTGTGAAGAAAATTTCAAAGGTTTCTATAAAATCAAGATAGTTGATCTCTTGAAAAATCCTCTACTTGCAAAAGAAGACCAAATACTTGCGATTCCTACGTTGGTAAGAAAGCTACCTATGCCGATAAAAAAAATAATAGGTGATCTCTCAAATAAAGAAAAAGTACTAGTGGGACTTAACTTGTTTCTGGCCGACAGGGGAAGAAAAACATGAAAAAGAAAAAAAGTTACAATAGCATAAAGGAGTTTGAGAAGGTAATCCAAAAATCTATGGAGGAAAAGTATGTCTTGAAACTTTATGTTTCGGGACTGACATCTGCTTCTAAAATAGCAATTGAAAATATTAAAATGATTTGTGAAGAACACTTAAAAGGTCGCTATGAACTCGAAGTAATAGATATTTATAAAATGCCGGTTTTAGCAAAAGGAGAACAAATTGTAGCGGCACCAACCCTCATAAAGAAGCTCCCCCTTCCTCTACGTAAGTTTATCGGTAATATGACAAATACTGAGAAAATACTTCTGGGCCTCGACATAAGAATTATCGGTGATAAATAAAAGTGTAGAAAAAAATGCGAAAGGTAAACAAGAATTCCGTAAATACTAAATCCACTATGAAAAATTCTTTTCCCAAAAGACATAATTCGAAGAATATACGGTCTACAAGAAATAAAACGAATAAAAAAAATTCGGTTGAAGAAAATCTAGATTTAAAGAATCGTCTTCGCGAAGCTGAAGAGACACTAGAGGCAATTAAAAGCGGTACTGTGGATGCGTTGGTAGTTTCTGCTCCTGAAGGAGAGCAGGTGTATACCCTAAAAGGAGCTGAATATCCTTACCGTGTTTTTTTTGAGACAATGAATGAAGGAGGGGTGGTAATCTCCACTGATGGAATCATCCTTGCTTGTAACAAAAACTTTGAAGAGATGATTGGTTATACTGTTGTAAGTATCTGTGGAAACTCCTTCCATGAGTTAATCCCGTTCAATGTAAGCGAAAAAATAAATAACTTCATTGAAAATATCAACAAAGATAGAAATACAAAAAATGAAATTTCCTATTTCCCCCAGTCTCAGGATTTTAGAGGAGAAAGTTTGCTTCTGGGATTAGCGGGTAAAAAAATTCCTGTCCAGCTTGCGCTTAATTCAGTCTATGAGTATGATAATGTTTATCTTTGTGTTGTTGTTACAGATTTGACTGAACAAAAAAAAGTTGAAGAGAAATTACAGAAGTCTAACGAGGAACTAGAAGTAAAAGTCCAGGAGCGGGTTAGCGAGTTAGAGGAAAGTAAGATAGAGCTTGAATCCAAAAACGAAAAAATACAGGCGTTAAACAACGAGTTAATTTCTAGAGAAAAATTATTAGAAATGCTTCTTGATTCTACGCGGTTGTCTTCCAGTGAAACAGAGGTGTTACGCAATTTTTGCTCTCATACTGTAAATATTTTGAGTGTATACACTGGAACAGCAACGGCCGCAATGATTTGCGAATATCAAGGTGGTAAATTGCAAGTTCAGACCATAGCTGGTACTAACATAGAAAATAATTTTGATGCTATAAAATACTCTCCACCTGCCGATTCATTATCATACTTTGCAATTAAGCAGAACAAAACCGTATATATAAGCGATACTTCTCTTCATCCAGAAATGGCCATTATGAAATTACCTGGCCAAGTTTCATTTCAATCTGTTCTTTGTACCCCCATAAAAAAAGCAGGCAAGGCCGTCGGTACTCTCAGTGTCTATAGTCAACAAAAGCACGAATGGTCCCATCAACAATTATCGCTCATAGAGTGGCTTGCTGATCAATGCTGTCACATTATAGAAACAATGCAACTGCAGAAATCTTTATCGCAAGCAAAAAATGAGGCAGAAGCAGCAAACAAGGCCAAGAGTATCTTCCTTGCGAACATGAGTCATGAAATCAGAACCCCACTTGTAGCAATTATTGGTTATTCGGAACTTTTAAATAGAATTGATTTTGCAGAAAATGAGAGAAAAAAATATACTGAAACAATTATTCGTAATGGAATGCAGCTTACTGCAATTATTAACGATGTTTTGGATTATTCTAAGATCGAATCGGGAAGCATTTCCATAAATTTAAAAAAATTTTCGATATTGCAATTTCTAAATGATATTAAGCAAACCATTTTGTCACGCTCAGATAAACAAGGGATTGATATTGATATTAGCATCAGTGCTACTTTGCCTGATGAGATAACTTCTGATGAGACTAAGCTTAAGCAGATTCTTAGCAATTTGGCGAGTAATGCTATGAAATTTACTCCCAATATTAATGGTGAGATTAAAATTGAAGTTGAGCTGGTGAGGAAGTTTTTAATCTTTACTGTAACAGATAACGGAATGGGAATTGAGGCCAAGGAGCAGAAAAAGATATTTGAACCATTTATACAGGCCGATGCTTCAATATCTACTCGGTTTGGTGGAACGGGACTTGGTCTAGCTCTTTCACGGACTTTTGCTCAAGCGCTTGGTGGTGACCTGTTTCTTAAAGAAAGCGTGGTTGGAAAAGGAAGTTCTTTTGTTCTACGACTTCCTACAAAAGAAACTCATCTGAATACAGCGCCCGGGTTACCTGGTGAGAAAAATATCTTTGATTTGGGCCGGGATTATCAACAGCTAAAAAATAGCTTAAAAGGAATCCGCGTTCTTTTAGCAGAAGATACTGAAGATAATATTCTTTTGATAAAAGAGATACTGTTAAGTTGCGATGCCACTGTCGATGTCGCTACTAATGGAGAAGAAGCTGTAGAAAAAGCGCTGGCCCAAAATTATGATGTAATTTTAATGGATATACGGATGCCTGTAATGGATGGTATTGTTGCTACAAGAATACTGCGAGCGAAAGGTTATAGTGGTTTAATTTTTGCCTTTACTGCGCATGCGTTCGAAGAAGAAAGACGGATATTTTATGCCGCCGGTTGTGACAATCACATTTCAAAACCAATTAATATTGCCAAACTCGTAGATATTTTAAGCTTGTCCAAAAAAAATTGTTAGAACGGAGAACGGAAGATACTCTGCTCTAAGTTCCATATTTAGTTTACGGAGGGGCCCACAGATTCCAATATTAGGGTTTGCTACCCAATTATAGTAACAAAAAATCAATTTTTAAAAACTTTAGTAATAACTTTTTGTAGATCATCTAATAGATAAGGTTTTTCTATATAATCATTCATTCCAGATTCAAAGCATTTATTTTTGTACTCATCTGACGTATGCCCAGTAATTGCTAAAACTGGGAGATTTTTGTTTTGAATGGTTTGAGAATTTCGAATTTGTTTGGTGGTCTCAAATCCATCCATTTCTGGCATTGTTACATCCATAAAAACTAAATCGTATCTCTTTTTTTCAAGCGCAGTAAGCGCCTCTTTTCCACTTGAAACGGTATCAACCTCATGCCCCACACGCTGTAGCATTAGCCGTAGCAACTTTTTATTTGCTTCGTTATCTTCAACTACAAGTATAATTTTTCCATTTTGTTGATCCTGTTCTAACATAAAGAGTCCCTTTTTAAAGAAGAGGAACAAAAGGTTCCTCCAAAACGCACTTAATGCCTTGACCTCATGATGCGCGTCGCCATTATAAACAAGAAACCGAAAAAGACTACAGCGAATTTCATGTATTGATTGAAAATCAACTTGGTCATAATACCAGACCAATTCAAATTTTCTCGTGTTATGGACAAAACACGTTGATTCTTGGTATATTTTGAGAGGGAAAAAATTTGTTTGTGCCAAAATTCTCATAGTGGTTAGTGAAATGTCGTTTTAATCAGCAACCGTCATCTTGTAGGCAACCGCCCCTGCAATCGCGCCAAGTATAGGAGCAACACAAAACATCCATAGTTGCTGTAAGGCCCATCCACCAACAAAGACAGCAGTAGCTAAACTGCGAGCGGGATTAACGGAGGTGTTGGTTACAGGTATGGTCACTAAGTGAATTAGTGTCAATGTTAAACCAATTGCAATTGGCGCAAATGCGACTGATGCTTTGCGATCGGTTGAAGATAAAATAACAAACAAGAAAAATCCTGTGGCAACAAATTCGGTGATGAATCCGGCAAGCAGAGAGTAACCGCCAGGAGAATGTTCACCGTATCCGTTACTAGCAAAACCACTTGCTAATGGATCACTATCCATTTTTCCCGAAGCGATCAGGTATAAAATCCCTGCACCGATAATTCCACCAATAATCTGCGCGATAACGTAGGGAAGTATTCCACTTTTGGGATGCTTTCTGGCGACAGCTAATCCGATAGTCACTGCAGGATTGAGGTGACAGCCGGATACAGCACCAATAGAAAACGCCATTGTCAGGACTGTGAGGCCAAACGCCAGCGCGACACCAAGAAATCCAATGCCTACGTTGGGGAAAGCTGCCGCCAACACCGCCGAACCACAACCACCGAAAACAAGCCAAGAGGTTCCGATCATCTCCACAGCGCACTTTTTCCAGATCATTTTTTCCTCCATTTTCATCCAAGTAATTGGTCGCCAGGCCCACCTGTTAGTTTTCGCTTGATCATAATGTAACCTCGAGTCAATGAATAGATCTTTAAATAAAAATTAAATAACGTTTTTTATTAGTGATACCATCATGTCTTACTTGAGAGTCGCAAGTTCTCGGGCCTAGATTGATTATTTTTTGTTTAGGTAGCGCAAGATTTTTTATGTCTGTGTCGCGACAAGATGCCGCGACAAGTTCTCAGATTTTTTTACTTCCTCACGGTTGAAAATAGTCCGCCTTAGTGTAGATGCATTTGACATAGTAACGTTTTATTTGTCAAATTATTTGTCAAAAATGTATAGTTTTTCTTTTCCGAGGGATTTCACAGCATACGTTTTTTAAAGCATCTATTAAAGCATCTAATAGAAGAAGTGTTTCGTCGTTATGGAGTTTGTGTTTTTCAATGTTATATACAAAATACTCATTGTCACTTATTCGTTAATGCTGGGCGTGCGGATCAAATATCTTGTGCAATGATTTATCTAAATTCAAAACTTGCATTATATTTTAATAAACAATTCTCTCGTAAGGGCCCATTCTGGAGTGATCGCTATTTTAGTGGGGCGTGATGGTCCATATCAGAATAATAATATTAACAATAATAATTTGTAGTTTAAGCAGTGGCTTCTGCTTTTCGTGGTAACTGAGTTATTATTTGCTTTGCAAAAAACATATAACATAAGAGCACTCCACCTTGATCCGAAATATTATTCAACCTTTGATTACTGCCAATGCAAGGATTGAAAATGCTTACCTTAGCACTATCTATAGTACTATTTATAGCAGTATTTATAGCAGTATTTGTAGTAGTGTCTATAAAAATTTCACGTCGGAAGTTGTTATATTCTCCATAAGAAATTCCATGTTAATTATTATTGCATTTGTAGCAAAAAATCATTAATTTATACCCGTGATTCGAAGAGGAACTCGTAGCGTAGTTTCTTTCTGCCGTTTTTGTGCTACTGAAAATATAAAGGAGAGTCTATGTTGAAGGGGTCGTTCGCAGTCCTACAACAGGTAGGAAAATCGTTAATGCTGCCGGTGGCCATTTTGCCAGCGGCAGGGATGTTGTTGGCATTTGGGAATGCTTTTCAAAATCCAGAGACTTTGAGGTATCTTTCGTTTCTGAATGCAGATTGGATTCAATTGGCCGCCAGAATGATGGAACAAGCTGGCGGTGTGGTTTTTAGCAACTTGGCGCTGCTATTTGCTATCGGTGTGGCCGTTGGTCTATCGGCGGGAGAGGGCGTTGCGGGTTTAGCTGCTACCGTGGGTTTTCTTATTATGAATGTTACCATGGGATTGATCAAAGGAGTGACTCCTGCAACCTTGGCCGGCCACGATCCTTCTTTTGCCAGTGTGCTGGGAATTCCAACTTTGCAGACAGGGGTTTTTGGAGGGATTATCATTGGAGTTGTGGCCGCTAAAATATATAACTCCTATCATAATGTTTCTTTACCCTCGTATTTAGGTTTTTTTGCTGGAAAAAGATTTGTTCCTATTGTCACTGCGATGGCGGCGCTGGTGATCGGGGTGATCATGTCTTTTGTCTGGCCATATATTCAAGGAGGCCTGAGTGCTTTTTCTCATAATATGATTGAGGCCAATTTGACACTATCTGCGTTTGTCTTTGGTGTAATTGAGCGAGCGCTTATTCCTTTCGGATTGCACCATATTTTTTATAATCCGTTCTGGTTTCAATTTGGTAGTTACATGAATAAGGCCGGGCATCTAGTAAACGGTGATCAAGCAATTTTTTTCGCGCAGTTGAAGGACGGAGTGGCGTTTACTGCTGGAACTTTTATGGGCGGAAAATTTCCCTTCATGATGTTTGGTTTACCTGCCGCAGCATTAGCGATTTATCAAGAGGCCGCTGCCAACCGAAAAAAAGTGGTTGCGGGGATTATGCTTTCAGCGGCATTAACTTCTTTTCTCACCGGGATAACTGAGCCGATTGAGTTTACTTTCCTATTTGTCGCACCAGTGCTATTTGGTATCCATTGTATCTTTGCGGGTCTATCGTTTATGACTATGCATATTCTAAATGTCAAAATTGGTATGACCTTTTCCGGAGGAGTTATCGATTATATCTTATTCGGGGTGTTACCTAATCGCACTCAATGGTGGTTGGTAATTCCTATTGGACTGGTATTAGCTGTAATTTATTACTTCGGTTTTCGCTTCGCTATTAGATATTTCGACTTAAAAACCCCAGGCCGTGAAGATAATAGCAATGAAGATAACGCCGATAAAGATAATACTGATAACAAAGTGGCAAAAATTGCGACATCAACATCAACGGCATCTGCCCCCGCGTCCGCTGCATCCGGTGCTGCCGTAGCGAACAAATCCTTGGCCAGGGAAGTATTGGCCCGACTAGGGGGAGGCGCTAATATTATTAGCATTGATGCATGTATAACTCGCTTGCGAATAGAAGTAAAGGATTCGTCGATTATAGACAAAGCGGGTTTAAAAAGTTTGGGAGCGGCCGGTGTCTTAGAAGTGGGAAATAGTGTGCAAGTGGTTTTTGGACCAAAATCCGATCAGCTGCGTGAAGAGATCAAACAAATTATGAATTCGAATTCTCACTCTTGATTCTCGAGAGTTCACTATTCCATCATCGCTAACCTTCAATCTTCCAAACTCAAATCATCAGCAAGTTGTTCTTTTGCAAAGTTTCTGATCAGTGCCATTAACTCTTTATCTCCACGATATGTATGGGTCCAAAAAAGCGTGATATTAACAATTGCTTTGGAAGCATTAATCTGTTCGAATTTTTCTCTATTTCTTAATTGTTGCTGTTCACCACCTGTAGGAGAAAATACGCATGCTTCCTCGGAGGCACATTGAGCGTTTTTGACTGATACTGTTTCACCAGTGTAGGTAAATGGTAATAATAGTTCTTGAGGACTCTCTTTTAGTATCATGCACTGATTGTGCGAACGATTTATGTTATATTCCATAAATAGGATCTTTGCTGAACTGGCAGTAATGCCAGTAATGATTTTTTCCCAGGGAGTATTCTCGTATAGCGAAGGTATATCATCTTGGGTAACAGCGAAAAAACCATTGGTCATCAAAATTCCTCGATGAGGAGAAAGCATAGCGTACAGCTGTTTTAAAGTTCCGAGAGGATCAACTAAATGGCGTAGACACCAGGAAGAGACAATTAAGTTAACTTTGTTGTTTAAATCGAAGCCTCTTTTCTGTAACTCTTCTATTATGTTTTCTATTTTGAAATTCGCTAGGCGATGGTGGGTTATATTTCCTACAGATGTTGTTCCAGTTGTTTGTTCAGATCCGCCGGTAATACTAAAAATATGTATTCTTTTTGAAATATTTAATTTGCTGAGGATGTCTGTGAGGATACCAGTAATGAAGTCCCCCCATCCACCGCCTCCAGCACCAATATCCAAAATATAAATATCATTATCAGAAGAGCTATCAGAAGAGCTGTCAGAATAACTGTTCGAAGCATTGGCGATAATATAATTCAGAAGGTTTTTTTCTCTAATGCCCATTAATCCATAACCCCCAAAGCTACCGTCAAAAAGCCAATGTAAATGGCCTTTTTGTAATTCGTTGAAAGCGCTATCTACTTTTGCTTGGATGGATTCAGGCCTAACGAATGTATTACCTTGCTCAATAGGGGGCGTATTCGTTGCTGATGAAGGGAAAGCGGAATTGGTAATCGAGATCAAAAATAACATTAGACATAGTATTAGAGATGATTTTAGAAATAATTTTTGTAGAGCATGTGTCATGTTTATTTTCTCCAAAAAAATCGTAAAGTTAATTTCATTAAAAATCAGGAAAGTCTATTGCATTCAGCATATACGACGCCAGCATATACTACTCAAGCGTATATTCTGCTGTATAAGTTAGTGCACAGTTTATAAGGGCAATTGGCACTTCTGGGCAGTGCTACTACTTATAATAAAACTGATATTATCTTTTTGCACTGATTCATGTAAGGTCTTTAGGGGCAAGAAAAATTTTCTGCTGTAGTCACCATAACTCCAACCTAAATTGCTTAGGCCCAAAAAGCTTAACATGGTACCGATAACACTTCCATTGCTACGATTTAGAGTATTAAAAATCCAAATACCTTTCTGTTGTTTTGAATCGGTAACAACGCCGGAAGTTACCGCAAAATAATGTTGTCTGTGCATTCCCATCAAAGGAGTACCTGTGTCTGCACCATGTCCATGTCGGGAAATGAGAACTGCGTCTTCTGTTTCAAAAATGCAAGAAAGTTTTTTTTCAGATGGTGGAAATGGATAGTTGAATACTAGAAATCCTCCGGTGTAACCTCCAGTGTTGTAACCTCCAGTGTCGGAGAGCGGAGAGACTTTTTTGCTTACTAGTGCAGATAGCACCTGGGTTGGAAAGACGGTTTGTGTTGGTTTGTAAAATGGAACTGTCGGTCGCACAGGAAAAGAGTCTCCGCTCAAAACATTCATTTGGAATGCCTCGTATGCCCTTTCGAGCAAATGAACCCACAATTTTGAACCGGTAGTAAATCGAGAGGACCACAAAGAAGCGCCGCTAGTGTCTCTTTCTTTTCGCATTTTAATAATAACAACGCCGCCCTTGGTGGGGTGATTAAATTGTACATACACGTGACCAGTACTAACATCGTCATACATGATTTTTTCAATAGCAGCATAACCGTTTCTTTCTACTACTGTCGCAAGACTGGCCAAAAAACCGCAGTCCAAAGAAGAGTCCTGGACTATATCATCAACCGTAGGATGTTTATCAAAAATCGGTTTGTTTTGGTTTATGTACGTATGTAAATTGAGCCAATCTGTCGCTCGAGAAGTAGATGAAGTGCTCAAATCAATGACACGAAAATCGCTCTCGTATTCTTTGAAAAGTCGAAACGCATCCTTCACCTCACTATTGCCGCAAGAAGTGCAGTGCGCTTGTGCTAAAGACAACCAGGAACCTAATATGAAAACAGCACAAGCTGATATTAGGTGATGTTTTTTTAACTTGTTCACAAGGATCTCCCTAAACAATTTTATTATATAGACAACGATATTATATAGAACTATGCCAGACACACTACCATCAAAACGAGAACTTTTATTTAGCTGCCTAACTAATTCTATTTGTCTTTGTCGTTTTGAATTCATGACTGACTCCTTTTTATCAGTGATTATAATAAAAATTTTTTGACAAGCAAATATATTTCCATACTTAATATCTTTTATTCGGAGTGATTAATTCAGCTGGAGGAAGTTCATTGCTCCAACTTCTTTTCCTTGTGTGCAGTTTTTTCAAACGTTCAATCTCATTTTTATCTGCCCAAAGAATCCAATAACCTTCTCTGCCCTCTGGCTGTCGAGCTGCAATCCATCCTCTTCTTATCCAACTGTAGAGTGTTGGTTCAGGTATGCCAATTTCTCTAGATAGATCGATTAACCACCATTCTCCTTTTTTTAATTTCTTTTTATATCTAGGTCGATAATTTACTTTTAAACGCTTAGAGAGCAATGAAGCAACTTGTTCAGCACAAAAAGTTTCTCTCCTCTTTGGAGGACGCCATCCTTCTTTATTTAGTTGAGCGGCAATTTTACTGGGCCACAATTTTTGCGCAGAGAGCTCTTCGATTCTATCTAATAGGGGCAAATAATACGATAGTTGCTGATATTTCGCAACTGGCCTAGTGAGCTCGTGTTCTGTCACGCAATTGCCAAACCAAATCAACTGGAGATTTACTTTTTCCGTTGTACTTTTAACATTAACAACTACTTGTTTTAATAAAAGACGAACTATTTTCTTTTTTTCTTGCGTTGCAGTTAGAGGATCAGACCAAAGCTTAGGAATGTCTGCAGATAGACGAATAATTTCTTCGCGGTTTAATTCTGAACGAATTGTCTTTTGCTCATTTTCAAATTTTTCATATTCTTCTTGCAGTTTTCTTTGAACATTAAGGGCCTCCATAACCCCTCTCCTACTACTTCTATAGTATTTATCAAATTATTATTTCTTATTATTTGTTATCCTAATCTCTGCCTTTCCTCTAGTGAACTATCGAGCGCTACTTCTAATCCCACAACCGATATTCGGCCTATCCTTGCCGACATACTCCGTCCAATAAGTGATGGTGAAGTTCCTCAACTTACTGATCCAGATAACTTATTTTCAGTATCCCAAAAAATTCGTTTAGACCGTCTTCCTCAGCCTTTAAATTTTCCGCTTCAGAACCAGTATTGTCAGGCATTTATTAATGTGACCCAGCAGCTTTGCACAGGAGATGAAGATGATCTCACGGCAAGTGTACAACTCGCTAAGTTCCTTGCAAATAATGTCTCTGGCCACTCCGATGACGAATTTAACCAAGAGATGACTTCCCGACTCCAAACTGTATTGGAATATTTAGGAGACAGGCCATTTGTTGTTGTGTATGAAAAGGAAAAAAGTAGTGAGTGGTTAACGTATAGATACCGCCAGATGTTTATTGGAAAGAAGGTGGTCTTCATAGAGAAGAATGAATACTCTAATAATAGATTTTTAGACTATTTAAAACATACATCTATAACTAATGTAGTTCGTCTTGATGACGCGTCCTACAGTGGTAATCAGCTAACTAATTTTATTGATGAAGATGCAGGTATAGGAAGGAGGATAGAAAAGAACCTGCAGTTACATTATGTTGTACCTTATGCAACTTCCTCCTCTGTCCAAACAGTCTTGACAAAATTACAGCACCCACAAAACATAAACATAATCACAATGCCTATTACAATTTTTGAAGATTTGTCGCGACCTGTAACAATAAAAACGATGAGGGAGTTGGCGATTGAATATACTCAAAGTAATGATATTGAGATAGACTCTTTCATAACTAATTTAATGGATACCTATGGCCAGGGTGGGTCAACTATAGATGGAATGACGTTGACCTATTTTGCTCATAAGATTCCAGATTATTTTTCGGCCCCAAATCTATTTTTTCGTAGCGGACTTATCACATGCGTTTTACGGCAGCAACCGATAATACCGGGCCGTCGTCCTATAAGTGCACCCAGAATCAGAAGGCCCACTGTTTCTGGTTATTACGTTCAAATACCCTGTGTTCCTCCTCAAATTAAACCGTATTCAAATGCTCAGACTCCGGAGTATTCTTTCCAATACAGGGGAGCAAATATGCTACATTGCTTTGCGGTACCAAAACCTGAAAATCTTACAACCAACGAATGTACACAATATCGAGATACTTTGAGAGAGAATAATATTACTTTGCCTGAAGCCTGAAATAAATGGTTCTGTCACGTTAAAAAAAAATTCACAACTGGTGGTCTTTCATGGAAGGAGATGGTTATTTAAAGTCTCTGAAAAAAGTGTAAAACTAATTATGAAGGGTTGCTTAGTCAAGGTATAAAATATAATCTCTATCTAGCTCAGAAGTATGTTCTGCAAAGAATCGCTCACTGTACTGTAGGAAATTATCAATTTGTTCTTTATTAAGATTAAGAGAGTCTATTTCTTTGATTTCTTTAAGAAAATTTTTTAGTTGAATCAAATAATATTGATGAGCGTTAATGTGGTATTCACAATAGACGTATTGACAACTTTTAAAAAACTCTTCCTCATCCTTCATATGTTGCTCTACCGTCTCCGGAAATATCTTACAGTCATCCAATATTTCACTCACATCAGGGCCGACAGATTTTAATTTATGTCTTATACCTGACATCAGGTTTGTAATATTTTCATGCTCTGTGTTTATCATCGGTGCTGCTCGCTATCACATTTGAGACTTCAATGTCCGGATTTTCGCCAATTCGTTCATGATATAATGGTAGTGGTTTGAAAGAAATCGAAAATTGTCATGAGGTTAGTGAGGTATGAGTAAGAATAGTTACGACCATCGCTCAAGAAATGCTATTGCACTTTCGGGGAACCCAAATTTTTTTCCGGAGATAAATATCCCCAGGGCCACAGCATGGATGAATAACAACCACGTCAAGTTTTTAAATGACCATGTCATTATACCAAGACGTTATCGTCACGCAGGTAGTTACCAATTAGTTTAGATATTTTGCTGAACGGATACATTAATTTTTTGTTATATTATTATTCACCCGATAAACTTTTTCTGACAAAGTTAGTTTTAAGTCGTTTAAAATATTAATATAAGTGGCATAAGCATCATAAGGATTTTCATAAGGATTAAAATATTTATGAACATCACCATCGTTGAACCATTTAGTACAAGCATAATAGTAATGGTCCGAGGTCAATAATTTTCTCCAAGTATGAATAAGATCGATGT
>JADGBS010000031.1:26262-26722 GCA_015231325.1 Oligoflexia bacterium
AGAGGATTGCCAAGCCATGCTGACAAACCACGATCTATATCGGCCCAAGAAATATATTCTTTTGAGTCAAATGCGCCTACAGGAGAATATGTACTGGAAATTTCTGCGGGAGTTTGAAAATGATAGTCGGGGTGTTTTAATATATGTTCAGGAAGTGCTTCTAGAAAATTAAAAATACCACAATCTGCCCATTGATGTTCACCGAATGTTTCGTAGTCCATAAAAAGCCCTACGACCTCTCCATTTCCCGCAATTGTGTGAATCCAACGGGCATATTTTTCCGCTGTAAGTGGATACTCTGACCAACTATGATTAGAAAATCTAAACGCTATATCGTCAGACAAATGATAATTTTTTAGAAGAAGTTTTAACTTGGGAGCAGTGGACGGATAGTATACAAAATTGGGACTTCGCCACCCCAGTACTCGATCAACACCTTCCGCGAGTATATAGACTTCCA
>JADGBS010000320.1 GCA_015231325.1 Oligoflexia bacterium
CAACTGCTCCAAAATATTTATAGCAGCATTTCGGAGAGAAACATCTTCAGATTCCAGCAACAGGATCATCTCTGTAACAACACCATTGCCCCCTATAGATATTAACGCATCTATAGATGCTTCACGTACTCTAGTAGAACCATCATCAATGGCCTTTATTAAATAAGGGATAGTATCTCTATCTTTTAATAATCCTAAATCTTCAATAGCACAGCACCTATCTGATTCATCTGTCGATTCAAGTGCCAAAATAAGATCGTTAATAGCGGCGTTAGCAGCGCTCATGCTTTCTCCCTGTTCCATTTTATTTTTTAACTAATTCAATTATTTTTTTAGCGATATCATAGGATGGTAATACAAACTCTGCACCACCTCTGGCAATTGCCTCTTTAGGCATTCCAAATACAACGCATGTCTCTTCCGATTCAGCAATAGTTCGCCCTCCACTACGTCTGATATTGACCATAGCATCGGCACCATCATCACCCATGCCGGTAAGAAGTACCGCTATGGTATTGGGACCAAAATACTCAGAAACAGATTCCATTGTCACATCAACAGAAGGAGTATGTAGTGTTCCTTTTGGATTTTTGTTCAAGCGAAGAAGAAAACCTTTTTTGCCTCCTCCTTGTGGTGCCAATGTTGTATGAATATCTCCTGGTGCTAAATAACCACATCCAGCGGTTAAAATATCGTAATCGGCAACTTCCTTGAAAGGGAAAGCACAGTGATCATTAAGACGTTTTGCAAATCCTGGAGTGAATGTCCCTGGCATATGCTGAATAATAATAACAGGAATATCTAGATCCTCTGGTAGCTGAGGAATAATTTCAAAGATAGTGTTAGGCCCACCGGTGGACTGACCTATCACTAAAATTTTTCCATGATCATCAAGACCACTGTTTCGAAAATTTTTTCCTCTGTAAGACTACTCACAGTACCATGTGTACGTGCTGCCTTTTGAACGGACCCAGCACCTGTCCGTCGCCTTTTTCTAGATGCTCCCAAGCGTCCTAAATTTGCAACAGCTGCCGCTTTTACTTTGAATATAATATCTGATGCCACTTCCTCTCAATTTCTAGAAATGGTCCCCCCTGGTTTACCAACAAAATCCACGGCCCCTAATTCAAGTGCTTCGTAAGTTGTAATAGAACCCTCTTTAGTAAGTGAACTTAGCATTACTACCGGACGAGGAAATTCCATCATTATGTGCTGAAGTGCCGTTAATCCATCCATATCGGGCATATTTATATCTAGTGTTACCACATCGGGATTAAACTGAACTACATGTTGTAGGGCCTCTTCTCCATTACGAGAAGTGGCCACAACTTTAATTTCCGCATCTGACTCAAGAATCTTTCTAATCTCCCTTCTCATAAATGCAGAATCATCCACGATTAATACCGTAATCTGTTTCATGGTGAGCAGTACTCCTTCCTATTGAAAATTATAAAAATTTTGTGTCTCCGTTGGTGTTAGATATTTCTATTAGTCCTGTGTCCACATGAAATTCCACTTCCCTTCCAAACCGTCCCCCTACCGATTGAGAGAGAAGACTAAGATCTACTTGCTTTAAAACTAACATAGTACTGGCCAGTATTTGGGTACCAATATCCATTACTGTCCCCTTTTCTACATTACTAAACATATTTCCTCCACCCACTAGTCGCACCTGAATATCTTCAATTTTGGAACCGAGAAAAAGCATTCTCTTCAATAAATATGGTATTGCAGTATCTGGTGAGCTTCCATAAGTTTTAACCTTTGTACTGTCAATTAGCTCCTCGCAAACTTGAAACATGTGGGCCATGGCCCCAATTTTTTTAATTGAATCCCATAAGCAAACAACAACACAAGACCCAATACCACCGGTAATTAAAATGTCATGCTCAAATCCAATGCAGCTATCTCCAGTATTAAGATGCTTAAGCATCTTAAGATGCTTTAAGTTCTTCATGAATATCAACATCTGCTAAAATACGATCAGCATTAATTAAAATTATAATTCTCTTTCCGTTACTCAATTTTCCAACTCCATCAATGAACTCGCCATCAACATTGGATACCGATGCAGGAGGAGTTTCAATCTGACTTTTAGAAACTCGCAGTACTTCGCTAACAGAATCTACAATTAGTCCAGTTATTTTTCCTTCAATATTAACCACTACTATTCTACATTGTTCCTTATCCTCGAGTGAATTTAGTTCAAAACGAGTTCGTACATCCACAACTGGGACCACTGTTCCTCGAAGATTAATAATGCCCTTTATGTAATCTTTAGTTTTGGGAACAGAAGTTATTTCATTAAGCCTGATAATTTCTTGTACTTTCATAATATTAATTGCATACTCTTCACGATCTACCTTAAAACAAACCAATTGCATTTCATCACTACGGTTATCTTTAACCTTTTCCATCTTTTCTTGTTCTTTTCCATCTACGCCTACAGCATCCAACATCTGTTGTTTTTCTAAGTGAGAAATAAGTCCATCTTCATTTAGCAACATCAAAAGTCTTTTTCCGTTATCCAATTTACCCACGCCTCTTATGCGACTAGATTGCTCGTTACTTACAATTACTGGTGGTGGTTCTATGGATTTTTTTTCTAGTGTTAATACATGAGAAACAGAATCAACTTGAATACCTGTAAGGACTCCATCTATGTCCACCACAATAATTCGTTGATTATCTAGTTTTTGTTGTGAAATCTCTTGGCCCATTTCTTCTTTAAGATTTTTTTGGTCAAAGAGAACTCTTAAATCCATAATAGGTAATAATTGGTTTCGCAGCGACATTACTCCAACAATATAATTTGGAGCTTTTGGCACTGGGGTGATCTCTGTTACTCGAATTATTTCTTTAACTCTCATTATGTCAAGAGCATACCCTTCATTAGCTACTTTAAAAGTTACAACTTGTTCGGTTTCCTCCTGCCTATGAATCATGTTACTTTCCATTGCACTTTTCTCCTTGGATTGATCTCCATTAGTTGCTGCTGCTGCAGCCGCTTTAATAATTTTTGCCAACTCTGGAAGCACTTGATCTTCGGAAAGAATAAGCACTAGTCTCTTTCCATTATCAATCTTGGCAATGCTACGTAGGTATTGTCCTTCAACTCCAGATACAGTAGTTGGTGGTTTTTCAAGAGTGTTTTTTTCAACATGCATAACTTCCGATACGCTATCAACAATAAAACCAGTGGAGATTCCTCCAACATTCAAAACCACTACTCGTGTTTTATCGTCACTGTCTTTAGCAACTAACCCCAGTTTTTTTCTAAGATTAACTATGGGAAGTATACTTCCTCGCAAATTACCAATCCCTTCAATATAGGAAGGAGTGTTAGGGACATGAGTGATCTCCGGTAATTTAATAATCTCTTGGACTGAATTAATCGGCAAAGCTAATTCTTCAGCTGCCAAACGAAAGGTCACTATTTGATCGGTTCCAATATCTATGTCTGTCTTATTTTCGGCCATAAAATTCTCCTTAGTTTTTACACACATTTATTTATAAACATTTGTCTATAAATACATAAGTATCCCCAAAAGTTTTCTGGTATTAGTTCAATGGAAAATTCCACCTGATCTTTTAAAATGCGAATACAAGAAAACTTCTGGTTGGACACTTCACTTACTAATAAAACTATGCCTTACGAGCAAAGCATAGCTTTGCTCGTAAAGCTACGCTTTGCTTTGAAGTTCATCAGCTAAAGCTGCAATATCTTCAACTGCTTTGGCCAATTCTTGCATCCCTTTT
>JADGBS010000321.1 GCA_015231325.1 Oligoflexia bacterium
AGAGATGCTACTAATTCTTCAATTATCGCCTGTAATGTTGAATCTGGTAAACCCGATTTTTTTGCACACTCTTGGTAATGTCGCAATTTTATTTTTCGGTGGGTGTAATAGCGAGAATTGCCTACGGCCATTGCAAGTTTCATTTCATTTTCTCGTTTCCCTTCACGTCGAATAAGAAAGTGTCCGCTCAGTACATCGTACAATGGAGTTAGTGATACTCCATAAGGTGTAAGAAAAATACTAAAATTTTTAGCATGTCCATCGGGTGCCAGTAGCAAATCGAATACTAGCAAACTTTTAAAAAAATGACTTAGATCCTTACTGGGATCTAGTGTTGTTCTGATCAATTTTGAGCATGTCACAATTCCAGGACCACCTTCATTTTCATATTTTCTGTATGGAGAAACTCCCAATGCTTGACAAAAATCTTCTTGGGGCAATCTTAAAGTTTTAGTACCTTCTTTTAGTCGATCGAAGCGAGTTATTACTAAACTTCTAGTATTACCAAAAATCTCGATGGTTGCTTCAGCAACATTGAGACCCAATCGTTTACAAATTTGCAAAGAGATCCATTCATTGTCGATGCTATCATGAAAATTGGTACCATCGCCAAGTGCTCCGATAGGCATTTTAAAAATATGGGTTGTTGCGGTCATTTTCTGTGGTTCTGCATAACGATTATTAACTTTTAATAATGCCATTTTTTCTTGAGCGCCTGCCAGTGAAATTCTGAATTCACCCTGATCCATTCCCAGAGGAGATGTACTTCCCAGTCCTTTTAATTTTTTTTCAATTTCTACTTTACTTAATATGCGATAGGTATCGGGGCCACCGATATCCGGTCTAGTTCCATCAGGAAAAAAAGAAAGAGCACCTATACAATCTCTTCCGATAACTGAAAGTAGATCAAATGCTTTTGTGGATACGGCAGAATATTTTGAAGCGATGAGAGAACGAATTCGCTGATTATCTGGCAACAGATTCTCAAAAAAAGAACTTACTTTGTCTCCCTTAAATGACTCTTGGTGTAATGGAAGTGATAGTGATATTGGCATCCCCTTGAGAGACCAGTCCTTACTATATGAAAAACTTATTTCGCCATGCACATCCTTGGATAATTTTCCTACTAGATGAGATGACATGTAAACATCAAGGACATTCTGACTGCTTTTTCTTCCCACGATAAACTCCATTATTGCTAGCACTACTGGTCAGGCCACCAATCATTTGCATAAAATCTAATCGGTTTTCGTTAATCGGAACACCTCTTTGACGAAGATGAAATTCTCCTGCCAATGCTACCAATAACTTAAACAGTGTAGAGATGTTTCCCTTTAGACCATTCTCAAAGTCACTGATAGTAGATTGTCTGACCATTGCCAATTTCGCAAGTTTAGTTTGGGTTAATCCTTTTTTCTTTCGTAGTGAGGCAAGCGCGGCCCCAAGTTCTGCAGCGCTCCGAACCGGGATATCGAAACCGTTCATCGTTGTTCCTTTACTGCTCTTTTACTAGTACTCTTTTACTGCTCTTTGGTTAACCAATTGATATACTTTAAAACGCATAAAATGTATATATACGCTTTTAAGTATAATTATATTTTATGCGTTTTTATGGATAATGCAAGAAAAAAACCTCAAATTTATTGGCCGATCGAGTAGGTGTAACCACTCCTGATAGTTGTGGACTGCAGACTACGTTAGCAGTATACTTTTTCTGGAGGTGTTGATTATGAGTCTATGTATTTGTAGAAAAGTATTCAGTACTATTTTATCGACTATTGCTATTCTCACTATCTTGGCGGTCTTTCCCACGGTTGGTTATTGTAATCAGACTAAATATTGTAATGGCCAGCAAATTACTGATATTGTTGGCCGCTACAATCATCCCAACGGAAAACCGATCATGGATGTACTAAAACGGCCACTGTACCCCAATGGTGCTGAGATTAAAACCGCCAGCGGAGAATTTAATTATATAAAAGGTAACAATGGTTTTGAATATATGATCAATGAATTATCCAACGAAATATCTTATCGTGTAAATATAGGTGGATACATCATTCATTACAAAGTAGAGCTGGGAACGGGCCATGTTATAAGTCTTCAATGTGGTTATTACGTTGATAAAGGAGTAACTTTTTTTTAAAATAATATCCCATATTTCGGAGAGTAGACTTTGAACAAAATCTCGCTCTTCGGGCCTGTGGCCCTATTCGTGCTAGAACAAAAAGCACAGTTGTTCCACTCGTGAGTTTAGCAATTCATTGTTTAAGTCGAATTTTTGTGAATATTCTAATTTATCGCTTTCTTTGGAAGTAGCGCTCTGCCATGGAGAAGATGCTCTGGCCTTCGTCATATATTCAAGAGCATCGTAGATGTCTGCATATTTAGCAGACCAAATTCTCCAAATAATTAACTACCTATTTTCTAAAAACAAAAAACTTAACCGCATAAGCAATAATTTGTTCATGTTTTTACTGGTCAATTCCGAATAGTGATTACCGGAGGGTAATTGCTATGGTAGAAAATTACACCACTAACAAAAGGGTAGAAGGAATAGATATTATTCAGATTGGGGATAAAAGGGTTATCACTGAAAGGTGGATTCCATCAATTAATTTTTTTTATGTAGTTCTAACCTTCTATTTACTAACACTTTCTGTTCCCCTTAGTAATTTTCCATCATCAACAACAGAATTACTATCCTCAATAGAAAAGAATTTCTTCTCCATTTTTTCGCTTCTATGTTTTGCTGGGTGGAATTACTTTATGCTTTGTTTGCTGTTCAATAAAACTTTTTTTACTATAAAATTAGGTCAACTAGAAATTGAACACAGACCATTCCCTTTTATGAAAAAAAAAGTTATCACCTTAACCTCAAGCAATGGTGTTTTCGCAAAGGCACACGTAGTGACTACAAAAAAGGGAGTACATAACAGTAAAAATTTTTTTGATTTAGTTAATAAATCTAAAGACGGGTATGAAGAAAACATATGTAGCAACATTTATGGTTTTGATCGGGCCAATAAAATTGCTACGGAAATAAATATTTGCGCAGGGATCAATATCAACGAGGAAGCATTTGTAAAAGAGCTGCAGGAACAACAAAAATCAATTCAAAGTCACGAATCACTCATCTCTTCTAAAAGAGATAATAGTTCACTGTTCGGTTTTGTTTCCGTAATTTTCGGTGCTATTTTTATATATTTTTACCTATCCCAAGATGATACACAAACAAAGTTTCCTCTGAAAGGAATTGGTCCAATCGAAGAATTTTTTAATGGACCTGCCAGCACAGATAGCGTTGTAAAACTACCTATCGAACTGGGAAATTTAGAATGTAAACAAATATTGACTAGTCGGAGGGAACACCTTCTCGTGCAAAAATGTGTGTCAAATAATCCTGAATTCAAAAAAAGAGAATATGTAATCTTTAAAAATTTGATTAGAAAGGCAGTGGCACCTGATAAGGAACTTTACATACTATTCAAAAACAAAAAAATGGGTGCTTTTTACCTATTTGAAAGACCTGATAGCAAAATAGAATTTTACCAAGTAGTTGTCCAGAAAGACCACTGCTCACGCGTCGATTGCTCAAATCCCAACATAATCTATGTCTACCAGAAAAGGAATAAAGGAAGGGCCAGAGAGTATATAGATGCAAAAAAAGGACAAGTATTGCTATACCCATTATAAGACAGTGAAAAACCAAATCGCGATCAGTATATATCCCAGAAAAAAAAGG
>JADGBS010000322.1:0-2566 GCA_015231325.1 Oligoflexia bacterium
AACGTAACTAACGTTCAATTGGCGCGTAACTGGTGGGATATGGAGACGGTAGAGGTTCCTCAAGGTGCTGGTACCGGATTTATATGGAATAGCGACGGTTACATTGTCACCAATTTTCATGTAGTACAAGGTGGTGATACCTTTTTGATCTCTTTCCACAAGGATAAAAAACAATATCGTGCTAAAAAAGTGGGGGTATCGCCTCGTAAGGATGTGGCAGTACTAAAGTTAGAAGAAAGGCCGAGTAAAGTTGTCCCCATTAATATTGGAACCTCCAAAGGCCTAATGGTAGGACAAAAGGTAATCGCCATCGGTAATCCCTTCGGTCTAGATCATACTATGACGACTGGTATTGTTTCGGCGCTGGGACGCCAAATAGAGGGAATCGGCGGAGTGAAGATCAATGATATGATCCAAACTGACGCTTCAATTAATCCAGGAAACTCCGGTGGTCCTTTACTAAACTCTCGAGGACACTTGATCGGAATGAACACTATGATCTTTTCCCGTTCAGGGACTAGTTCTGGTGTGGGTTTTGCTGTGCCAGTGGATACCATTACGTCCATCGTTCCTCAACTAATCAAGAATGGAAAAGAGATCCGACCAGGATTGGGTATAGTACTACTACCAGAACAGTACCGTGAACACTTCGGAATAAAGAAGGGAACGATTGTCGCCACAGTGGGGCGTGGTAGTTCCGCCGCAGATGCTGGAATCAAAGGAATCAGCACGGATTCTTATGGCCGGTACTTTTTGGGAGATACGATCGTCGCCATTAATGGACAAGAAACCAATTCATTGGATGAAATAATCTCAATATTGGATAAACACAAAATTGGAGAAGAGGTGGAAGTCAGTTTGATTGGCAGCAGCAATAATCGAGAACGCAAAGTTAAAATAAAATTAATGCAACTCAATAATTGATCTTCCCCGTAGCAAACTAATCCTTCCCACAAAACCGTATAAAAATTTCGCCTTGAAAAATTTGCAGTTTCTGCTATAATTTCGCCTATAAAATCCTACAAAAATCCATGTACATCAAAACAAACACCTAAAGGAGTTATAGAATGAGTATTAATTCATCTAGTACTACTCCCTCCGCGACCGCTGTTGCCACTGTTGCTACATTCGAAGCTGTCAGTGACATTCAAGATTTGAACGATTTCTTACTCACTACCCTTCAAGAAGATCTTTTTTTTGAACAACTCGCTAATTTCATACAAAAAGCGATGGAAGTAGAAAGAATCATGATCTATAAGCTTGCCTGTAATCAATCGCTGGAATTGGTTACCGATACCCTCCACCTACCGCAGGAGCGGCCGCTCCTGCGGCCGCTGCTGCGGCCGACTAATGAACTACTCTCACCCGATGGGACTTCTCCTCTGCATCATTTGCATAAAGGGGAGGGAGTGGTAGGTCAGGTGGTACTTACCAAGCGTCCATACTACAGTAATAATTTGACCCGTGATCCGCTCTACGAGGAAAAACACTACTTTTTTTCAAAAGAGAATGCCAGCGAAAAAATTCTTGCCGAGAAAATTCTCGCCGAATTGTGCGTGCCGGTGATTAGCAACCAAATATTATTCGCTACCATTAATTTACAAACAAATAATCCACATCGTAAGTTTAACCATTGCGATGTAGAAAAAATGTTAGATTTATTGCAACAGATATCTCGCCCACTGAATAATTTACAAATTTATCTTTCAGCAAAAAATCTCAATGATGCCCTGTTGCGTGAAATAAAAAAACAAGAGAAAGAATTGCTGTGCAAAAGTTCACCTTTGATCAAAAAAATTGATCATCATGCTGCTTTGGGAAATATTCAATTACAAGGAGACTCTGTTGCATTTCTCTCACTAAAAGAAAAATTAGCAACACTCTCCACGCATGAGGAAAATATTTTATTGGTCGGTACTAAAGGATCTGGAAAACAAACTATTGCCAAGTATCTATACGCCAACAGTACACGAAAAGAACGGCAAGGAATCATCTGTGATTGTGCATCATTAAAAAGCTGGGTAGAAGAAATGGATCGAATAGATAAAGAGGAGGGTAAAAAAGTCAGTATTGATATCAACCCATTGGAAAGCGCTTTCTTAGCGGCCGATGGTGGAACATTGCTTTTGACAAATATCGAAGAACTTCCTCTACGATATCAAGATTCTCCACTATTCAATTTTGAGAAAAACAAACAGGGACATAATAAAGAGCATAAAGGACATAAAGGGCATAAAGGGCAGCTATACCACGCTCCTGAACCTCGCACATGTTCTAGCTGTAATAATTATCAGGTGCGGTTGATCTCTACTACCAATTATAGTCTTGAGGAAATTAATTCCAAATGTGAGCAAGGATTACTACCTAATACCCTCTTTTTGAAAACTCACCCTTTTATATTGAAAATCCCCAGTATCAATGATAGAAGAACCGATATTTTACCTTTAGTAGAGTATTTTTTGAATTATTTTAGTACCATGGATAGTGCCACCAATATAAAGAAACTCAGCACCTCAGTAAGTAGGTTATTAGAAAATTATAATTGTCCGAACAATGTTGCAGAAAT
>JADGBS010000322.1:2598-3729 GCA_015231325.1 Oligoflexia bacterium
CTGTTCAGATGTCAGCAGGAGACACCATCGAGGAGATTCATCTTCCAGAGATGGTTCGCTACAATATCGATGCCACCGCTCACATCGAACCATTAGAACTACTAGAAAAAAATCTCTCAACATCACTTACTCTTTCCGCAGGTAAATTTCCTCTGGAATTCGTGCGTAAAAAATATATTGTCTATACTCTAGAAAAAGCGCAAGGAAACAAGACCCAAGCAGCAAAACACCTAGGCATTACTACCAAAACTTTATACAACCAATCATATTCGACCGACTTCGTCTCTGCGGGCGCGGATAAGACTGAGGTGTATAACTGAAGGATTAGCTAGGACAAGAAGGGTTTCGGTTCTCTATAAAATATTATATGATGCCAATATCACTCAAATCTGTACTAACATCAGTCATATAAAAAGGGAAACACAATGAAAGAAGCACCCATCTCCACGACTGCTGAAATTCTTGCTGACGCTACGGATCTCGCAGACGCAAACATTACTATCGACGAAAGTATCGTAAATGCGGAAACAGACCCGACTGCTCTTAATGGCAATCTACGAAACTTTAGACACTCTCACGACGTTGAGAACTTTTATCGCTTTGTCTATGAGCACGACCTCCGTCGCGAGGCCAAAATCATATTTGATCACATTATGACTTACTTCGCTAAAAATAAGAAAAAGCGCAAAAACAAAGTAAGTCAGTAATCTTTTCGCTATCTCCTTAAGAAGGCGAACCAAACTACCTGGGCCGCTCCATTCTTCCGCACACCAAATATCACCCACTAAAATTAACTAAAAAATTTTTTTTCAGCTAAAATTATATTATCAACCATAAAATCTGGGGGGGGAGCAATGTTAAACCATAATAAGAACCCGTCACGACAAACAGTTGGTCAAAGACCGACTGTTCTGCGCCCATCCTTCGAACACGCGCTCGGAGAGCGAGCGCTCAATGAGCGGACGCTCAATGAGCTTCCACCGTTGCCCCACCAAATTCCCTCTAAGAAAAACATAATTAAAACCAATAATGGCAGCAGCATCTATCATCTAGAGGAAATCGGAGTGCGTTTTGGTAACATCGATGCTATCAGTGGTATTAATTTAACAATCAATCCTCAAGACAAACTCT
>JADGBS010000323.1 GCA_015231325.1 Oligoflexia bacterium
TGAAGGCATGATGGCACAGGATAGAATCACCAACCAAAAGTAGTCTCATTTTATTCTGAAAATATTTGAGGAAACTATACGTTACATGAAATATATTTTACTGATGTCTATACCCTCTACCCTGTGCCACCATATATTTATATTTATTATGTAGTTATTAAATTATTATTAGTTATTTTAATATTAATTTTCTAGACTAGGTATAAATGGAAATCACCCTTTGAAAACACAGAGCAGCAGGCTGGTGATGTGGCTGGGGTGATCACTAATTTGACGGATGTGATAAATAAAGCTGCTAAGGATGCGCGGGGCACTAAATTTATAGTTGTTCCTCCAACTATCAGAACGTCACCAGTCTGGATGTTCGACCATTTTGAACTGTTTAAAAAAACATATATGGATCTACTGATGGATCCGGTCATCAAGGCCGCTGATCCTCCAATCGGCGACAATGACCTACGTTCTGATGGTGTACACTTGACTGATATGCCCTTAGTCAGATACCGGCAATACATCAAAGAAATTATTCAGCCACCTCAGTCTTGGGCTGACGAAATGTTGGAGACGGAACCTGATGTGGAGACAGTTGTCGGTGATGGTGATGTGGCTGGAATACATACAAAGCTGGACAAACTTATACAGGCAATGAGTTCGAACACTTCAAACAATGACACAAAATTCAACAAAATTGAGTCTAGTATCAAGGACCTAAAAAACACTAACCTGGTATCATTTGCGAGAATTAAAGAAGATCTCGACTCTGAAGCCAACGCCAGACGACACAATATAATAGTTATTAGAAGATTTCCTATGCCAAACGGATTCAAACCAGAAGGAACAGCAAGAGCCACTGCCAACAAAATAAAAGATATCTTCGTTAATGAGGTTAGAAAGGTTCCGAAAATTAGCGACGACGACTTCATTGTTAGATCTATCTATCTGATTCCAGTGCCGGAGAAGACTGGATTCTTCCAAGACTTTCGGCTGGTGTGTGCTGAGGTTGGAAATGCTGTTGAAATACGGAATCGTATAATTAAAGCAAGGAAGGAAAAGTTGAGGGGCTGGGAGGATGTCGAGGTCAGTAACGATCCGGTTAAGTCAACGAGAGTTCGCATCTTTTTGCTTCAGTGTATTGCTCGCAAACTCAGGGAGATGGCAGTGAACAAGGATGAGGAGATCTCAGTCAATCGCTATTCTGATACTCCTAATATTATTTTCAAGCGAGATGGGAAGGTTGTCAGACAGCTTGGCTTTGTCAGTGCTGTCAGCACGCATGGTGAGATGGTTGAGGTCAATGATATTACCAAAGCAAGGAGGATTGCAGGGAAAGTGTATGCGGGCTCTCTGGAAAACTACTTTGTAATTGTTCCTGAAGAGACCATCAATGCTAGTGCTACACTTAGTGGTTCAAACTTGGTTCATGTGGCGTCTGGGTCAGGGACCATAACGACACGGAAGAGGCCACTCCCGACAGCAAGTGCGAGAGGTAGAGGAGTCGGAACCAAAAAGAGGAAATAAATTTGAAAAATACAAGTGGCCACAGTGAACAAAAACATAAGCCATAAATGATATAATTTATAATATGAATATTTACTTCGATTAAAACATAAATTATTCATTATCTCACTTACTATTTTGCTTACTATATACTCTGAAATAAAACATACATTCTTACAATTTTTATCGAAAAGACATCAATCTATTTATACGTTCACTCATTCAAAATTGATTTATTAAAAATACATTAAAAATTCGTACACTTCGAAAATCTGATATTCAAAGTTCCAATTATTATTTTAAATCAGTAAAATGACCGGTATGCTATTATGGAATTGAATTTATTTCGTACAATGTTATTTCTAGAATTTTATGTTTGCTTCCTTTAAATAAATTAAATCTTGTGTAAAATAGGCACACACATTGATCGTGAATTCGTACATTCATACAAATTTTTATGTAATAAATACCTTTACTAAGCTTTTATTCCTCTTATTTTAATTCTCACATTGTTTATTCATTCATTCGTTAATACATTCACACTAATTCTTTCAATTGTTCCTTGAAAGGAAAAAAAAGATACAAATTTGTTTAAAAAATAATAATCTCTACACTGCTTTAATCCTTTTTATCATGCTTTTAAGTGAAATAAAATTATAATCAATTCTTCGAATTGATCCTTTTATTTTTTATTTTTTGTTGTTGTTGTTTGTTTATCTCTTTTTAAAAGAGAAGGAGATATGACTGCAAAATCGAGCAGTACTAGATTAAAACGAAAACTCATAATTTAGTGACTTGTGATTGTGATGGGATTGACATTGTATTGGCGTCTGTTGGTAGAATTCAAATTCAAACTAAAACTAATATACAATTAGTTGGGCAAACTTGGATAGACCCCTTTGGTTGTGCAGGTTTAAATCGAATATATGAGTTAAACGTTAGGTAAATTTGGGTATGAAATTAAAAGTAAAACTAATATAAAAAACAGCATCATTCCGAAAAGCAGTTGAAATACTACCGTCACACTCTTTCTTGGCCATGGCCAAATATAACTAAACTATAGTTAAACAAAAAAACTAAAACAATCTCCTAAAGCCACTCACTGTAAAGCTTTCAATGCAGTAAAATCCTTGCAATATAATATCGGCACGCTCTCACTAGGCAAAAATGCCAAAATCCAAACTGAAACATTATCCTAAAGCCACATATTTCTCAAACAAATAAACAATGCGGTAACCTTAAAACAATATACCTGAAACATGCTACATTAAATATACTGCATTCCAGGCCCTTGAGGCGCACTAAAACAATATTTAATCAAGTTCAAATATTGAAAATAAAATTATCTTTCATGTACACAATGACACTTTATCATAACACATATGCCAAAATAATACAATAATTAAGAAATACTACAGATTTATTTATCTCTTTTAAAGGTAGTGGATACAAAATCCACATCATTGACGATCCATGAATTATCAAGCAAAGACGGGATGAGTCGTGAACAGATAACAATGCGGCACCTGACTCAAAACGACAGAACTGGCGATGTCGAGTAGGCCGGGTGGTGAATACAAGTAAAAATCTAACCAGACAGAAACGCTAAACTTGAACCTGCGACACTGACCACAATCAGAAAATCCCTCGAGCAAACAAACAGAAAGAAAATTGTTATACAGGAATAAAGAACACTGTAATATAAGAAGACTGCTATTAAAGAAGATTTTTACACAAGTATACTAAAGAAGAAACATACACTGTAAAATACCTTTTAATTGAAACTAAATCATTGAAATAAAACTATAAATTCGGCGCCTGGCATCTGTAGTGCGGCTCCAAGTTGGCGGTGCATTGCGGAGGCTTGGGGCTGAGACTTTTCTTTACACTTCATTAAATTAACACAAACAAATTTCTGGTAGAATCTATATTATAATAGGTACACAGGGCTCAAGGGAAGGTCGAATTGTTCTTCGACTAATAAAATAGACGGAATAAGATAACTAAATCTCAGTAATTTTAAAAACTTTTTATATGCTCGTGGGCGACGGCCAAATATTCATTTTCAACTACCATAACTTTTTCAAACCACTAGGGTGCTCGAGATCGACGGCCAAATTTTCAACTCCCATAATTTTTTCAAACCACTAGAGTGCTCGAGACCGACGTCCAAATATTCATTAAAATTTATTTTTTAATACAGCTATTTTTCAACGTCA
>JADGBS010000324.1 GCA_015231325.1 Oligoflexia bacterium
AATTCAACAGAAAAAAACAAGAGGAAAAGCAATATAAGCATATAAATTTGATGGGGAAAATTGAGTGGAAACTAGTCGCCTAAACGAGTGAAAACAACTGTGAGGAAGACCGGTTACACCCTAATAAATAGCTAACAAATAACTAACAAAGATAAGCATTGATGAAAGACAGGCCGAAAAAAAAATTACGACAAGACATTGATTCCCCATGGAAAGAATTATTAGAGGAGTATTTTCCTCAATTTATTAGTTTTTATTTTCCGCAGATTTATGAAGAAATCGACTGGAATTGCAAACCCATATTCCTAAATAGCGAGTTGCAAAAAGTGGTCCGCGATGCAAAAAGTTCTCGGCGTTTCGCAGATAAATTGGTAAAAGTCAGATGTAAAAGTACAGGCAAAAATAAAAGCAAAGTAGTAAAGAGGATAATGAAGATAAATCTAATCGGGTAGATATTCTTGCTGAAACCGGAGATGGTCAGTTGGTAATTATTGAGGTGCAAATTCGCAGTGAATTTGATTTCTTGTCGCGCATGTTGTACGCCACATCTCGAGCAGTAACCGAATACATTAATCAAGGGATGGGATACTTCACTGTTCGCAAGGTGTATTCTGTGAATATAGTTTATTTCGATTTAGGAGCGGGGGACGATTACATCTATTATGGTACTACTACTTTTCGTGGTTTGCACCTAGGCGACGAATTGCAACTTTCAAACAACCAACAAGCTTTATATCGTAAAAGTTCTACAGCGTCCGTAGACGATGAAGGCAGAAGTGTGAAGTACCAAACTGCCAAGGTGAATATTTCGGACATTTATCCGGAGTATTACATCATTAAGGTGAATAAATTTAATGATCTTGCAAAAGATACCCTCGACGAATGGATCTATTTTTTGAGAAACGAGGATTTACCACAGAACTTTTCCGCGAAGGGGTTACGTGAACTTCAGGAAAAATTTTTAGTTATGAAATTGTCCAAAGATGAGCAGGTTGCTTATCGTCGCCATCAAGAAAATCGTATGATAGATAGGAGTACGTTGTATACGGCCCATGGCGAGGGCAAGATTGAGGGTAGAAAGGAAGGGATAGAAGAGGGTAGAAGGGAAGGTATTGAGGCGGGTAGAAAAGAAGGACGTGTGGAAGCTTCACTGGCGATAATCAAGAATTTGTTGCCCCTTTTAGACGACCAAAAAATTGCTTCTCTCGTAGGAGTTAGTGTTGACGAGGTGATAAAAATTCGAAACGAGAGATAATCAATGATTACCTCATTATTAGGCCTCGTTAAGTGGATACGTTGCAAATGTCTGCAGGTACCTTTTCTTTTTCCTTTTCTTTTTGATGGCCCCTTATTGAAAGGAATGAATGACCTTTTTTATTATGGCCATTCCGTTGAAATAGTATAAAAAAATTATTACGATAACGGCGATTATGAATACAATTTGAATTATCACACAGATTTTGAAGATTATAGCAAACGCCCCTGAAACAGGGGGGGGTGCCGTTTCTTTTTGTTTATCAATTTTTTGTTCATCAATTATTTTCTCATCAATTCCTAAGAATTTTTCAATTTTCTCTTTAATCAATTCGCCTTGAGAATAATTTTCAAGCCTATTAATAATACATTTTTTTTTCCCACTCTTCGTCTTAAGCCATAATTGAAAATACTCATGTATTGATCTATCGTGAGAGCGAATCCATTTTTCAATATAGAACTGTTTAATATCTTGAACTTTAATTGTTATATTTCCGAAAGAAGGAATTGGTTCATTCTTGATTTCTACTTGTTGAGATGTAACAGTAATCAGTGTTTTATTCAAGATAAGGCATAATAAAATATAGGTTAGCAATAACCATCCCAGAGGAAATAAAAAAATAAACAAATTTCTATCTATATCAATGTTAAAATTATTGATGTTGAAATTTGTCATTAATTTATAAGTAACTATAGATAAAAATGTAGTAAAAAAGCACCAGATAATAAAAAAGACAGTAAAGATCTGTACATCAAACCATTTTTTGACTATTTGCAGTTTATTCTTTTCAGATTTTATTTCCATATTTTCTTTTAAAATAATCGGTAATATTTAAAATTATTCTTCTCGTCGGATGGAAAAAAAATAAGATTACAACTGATGTTTTTAGAGGATATTTTTGAGAAAAAAGGGAAAAAAGTGCCAGGTTCTTTTTTGTACAAGATGGGCAAAAAAGAACTTGTGTGTTCGGAATGCGACATTTAGCTGACAATTTAATGCCAACACCGCAGGCACAATCGAAGTGGCCATCCGCTTTGTCGAAAGGCCCGGTTTACTATTCGTCCACAGAATCTGGGCCAGCAGTAATGTTATCTTACAATGGTCAAAGTCTCCTGCTTTGCCTTCACAGTTGGTGCCAGCAGCAGCATCATCAGCAGAAGCTGGTAGTGTTGTGCAGCAGGGGGAGGATGAGCTAGAGTTGTCTCTTAGTCTTAGTCGGTTCGTTGATTATCCGTTGGGAAATCCACCTACTGATGGGCCTTATCTAAGCGTTCACGAGATGAAGGTGGAGCTAGTAGGAGAACTGCGACGAGAGTGGAAAAACTTAGATTCTGTGGAAAAAGGAAAAGTCCTATCTTTATTGAGAAACATACCTTCTCATGAAGCTGCTAGTGGTCCTCTGCTTCTCAGTAGATTGTGGTGGGTAGTAGATGAGGATGGTGGCACTACAACAAGACGGGACTCATTACACAGTCAGTTGGCCGGGCCGTTGCAGTGGCACCTACTTAAGAGACTGCAAATAATGGCGCGAGAACACATAGTGGTGCGCATGAAATTTTGGTCTGGTTTATTAGCATGGCAGAACATCTTTATACATAGGCAGTTGCCGCCGCAGTCTGAGCAGACCGACACAAACACAAATCACTCTTTTTTTGGCGGAGCATTTGCTAATTTTTTTGCTCCTGACCCATATCCTTCACAACATTGGTTGTTTAGGGAGTTGATAAAATATCCAGGTGACGCTGCGTATAAATCATCAAAAAATGATTTAACTAAGGCACGTATGTTGCTTGATGAAATGTGGCAGAGATAACCCAGTTGAGGATGTTACCGAGATGACCTCTTTTTGCGATTTGTAGAACTAAATTAAATTAAAGTTACCCTGCAGACGCATCTATCCTTCTTTCGGCCCAAACAAGTACCCCCCCAGGGAGCCCCCACCATTGTGTACAAAAAAGCGCCAAAAACCATTATTTTTTCAATGTTTTTGGTGTTTTTTTTTCAATGTAATGTCTTAAAATTAAAGTCTTGGATCTGGCCAATGATTTAAAACTTACTACTATTTTATTACTTATGTTGGACTAAAAATGTCGAGATTAAATTTTCTTCAGTCAATCAAGAAACAAATTAAGACGCCTTTTTTTTCTGATGAGGATTTAAAGCTGGTCAATGACGATCTATCATTAACGGCAATTCATAATGCACTTTCATACAATTTGAAGACGAAAAAAATTGTTAAAATCAGACGAGGTTTTTACTGTTTGAACAATGATGATGGCAAGGTTCGTTTTTCCAAACATCTGTTGGCAAACTATCTATATGGACCTATAGTACTCCACAAAATGTTTAAGGGGTCCGATATCCCCTATACAAAATTAAGTTTTGTATAGAATCCAAAAACTTTAAGAACCTCCTTTGCTGAATCCTTGAAAAACAATAGTAGACAT
>JADGBS010000325.1 GCA_015231325.1 Oligoflexia bacterium
GCCCCCAACATTCAACATCCCCGGAAGATCGAGTGCAAAAAATGTAGGAGCGACTGATGGTGGTAAAGATATCAGTTGATTAATAGGGATGGTTTTGGTGATGCCCAATGGGATGCCCACAACAGTGGTAACCAATATTCCGATCAATATTGCACCACTAATCTTCCTGGACATCAAAACGGCGGTTACAATAATTCCAAAGAGAGTAAGAAGGGTGCTTTTGTCAGAAAAATTACCGATAGAAACCAAGGTTGCAGGATTGGCAACAATCAACTTGCCACTTTTAAGCCCAATTAACGCAACAAATAGTCCAATTCCACCGGAGATAGCTAACTTTAAATTGTAAGGTATCGAGTCAATGATCTTTTTTTGCAGCGAAGTTATAGTTATAACAATAAATACAATCCCAGAAATAAATACTGCACCTAATGCCTGCTGCCATGAGTACCCTAGCCCCAAACACACACCAAAAGTAAAAAAAGCATTAAGCCCCATCCCTGGTGCCAACGCAAAAGGAATGTTGGCAAAAATGCCCATGACCAGAGTTCCTATCGCTGAAGAGAGACAAGTGGCAGTAAAAACCGATGCCACCAAAGGATCATTCGAAATAGTGTACTTATTGGCCATGTCTCCCAATGCGTGCCCCGAATTAATTCCCGCCATTCTCAAAATACTGGGGTTAACAAAAATAATATAGGCCATAGTGATAAAGGTCGTAACCCCTGCCAATATTTCCGTTCTCACTGAAGTCTTATTCTTATTCAATTCAAAAAAAGAATCTAAAAAATCAACAAATCTTTCAAAAACGGAATCAATCACACCGACACCCCCGACAGCACCAACAGCACCAATATTTTTGCTATTTTGCCCATTACTTATAAGAACCTGCTCCTTCCCTCTTCCTTCACTCACATTCAAATTATCCGATAAACTTGCTACCATTGAAGAATCTAGTGAAGGATCTATTGAAGTATCTATTGAAGGATCTATTAGCTCAGACATCAAATACCCCTACTCAAATATTTTGCTGGTTTTTTTCTATTTCTTATTGCTAGTATGTCTATTGTGTCTAGCATGGTAAATTGTTCTTGATAACAACATGCTTTCCAAATTTTGTAAAGTAGTGACAATCAAAATCGATCTATTCGATCTATTAAAGACCGTGTTCGAGGGAACATCGAGGGAACGATGAAAATATATCTTGTTGGTGGATGCGTCCGCGACAAATTGCTAGGGATTGAATCTAAAGACCATGACTGGACTGTTGTTGGCGCCACACCTGCGGACATGTTTAAGCTTGGTTATCAACAAGTTGGTAAAGAATTTCCGGTGTTCATCCATCCGCAAACAAAAGAAGAATACGCCCTAGCTAGACGAGAAACAAAAAGTGGTACTGGATATCATGGTTTCAGTTTCGATACTGAAAATGTTACATTAGAAGATGATCTCTGGCGTAGAGACATTACTATTAATGCCATGGCCATTGATGAAAATAATAAATTAATCGATCCCTTTGGCGGACAAAATGATTTGGCAAACAAAATAATTCGACACGTTTCTGCTCACTTTGAAGAAGACCCCTTAAGGGTATTGCGGATTGCCAGATTCGCCGCAAAACTTAATTTCAGCGTACACTCTACTACGATAGCGTTAATGAGACAGATGGTAATTAACGGTGAACTTCGGTATCTTACACCTGAAAGAATAAATATTGAAATCACTAAGGCCCTTAGCAGCGACCGGCCATCCATCTTTTTCAGAGTATTACAAGATTGCGGGGCACTAGATGCGGTTTTTCCTGAATTACAACAACATTTCGAAACATCTTTGCTCGCACTCGATTTTATATCTATAACAAGCAATAAAATTAGCGTTCGATTTGCTACGCTTTGCTACCACTTTGGAAACATATCTGGAATTGATGCTCTCAAGATTTTTTGTTCACGAATAAAATGTTCCAGGGAAATAACTCAACTTTCACTAAAAGTGTGTGAAAATTACCACCTTTTTGCTGACGCACTGGTCCTCAATGCTGAAAAAATTTTACATCTATTAACCTCCTTAAGGGCCATAAACAATCCGGAAATTTTTAATGATTTTTTGCTTTGCTGTCAATCTATTGCCCAATCTGTTGACCAATCTATTGATCCATTTGTTGATCCATCTGTTGACCCAAAACTACGCTTGTGCAAACAAAAAGATTTCTTACAACTACTACTGTGTAGAATTATCCACCTTCCTTTAAAACATTTATCTATGAAATACTCAGATAGGGCACTCGGCGAAGCAATCAAGAAAGAGCGAATTTTAGAGATAAAAAAATGCCAAGAAATGTATATAGATTCTGCTGAAAAAGCAGTCTCTAAAATTAATTACTGAGCGATGAAATATCTTTTTTTGCTCAAAAATATTTTAACATCAAGTATTCATAAAAAAATTTTCAATTCCATCATAAAATAGACCAATTCTCTCTCTACGCTACCTTTGCGAGCATTTGGTCACCACTAAATAGTTCATTAAGATGTCTGTGCAAACGTGAAATATTTGCGACCACAGCAGAAAATTTAATTTGCAAACTTCCTCTTGTAATCCCCCTGTATTTCAATTTTCTCATCCCTTGCCCTCTCACTAATCCAGAGAGCGTGCCTTCGATACCGTTACGAAGTCTGACGAACCCGTAATCATTATGTGGAAGACTATATATTAAAGTTTTACTATGGTCCATGGATGTGGGGTTGTACTTAGCGTGAAACTATAGGCCCCTCCTTTAGAACAGCCATTGTCTGGAGTAAGATACATACCATAACCAATATTTTTTATGAAATAGTTTCCTTCCCCGGTATAGATTGGTTCCCAGGTAATATTATTATTTTCTGCTTGTACCACTTCATTACTAGTTGCACCTACACTCATCCGTTGCCATCGACACCACTCAGGGCCGTTCCCATACTCAAGCATTCTATAAGTAGTACTTGATAATTTTTCGAACGCAAAAGTTCTTCCAGCATTTGAGGAAGCGGCAGTCGTGTCTTCACATATTGACCAGCAAAAATACGGCCGATGATATTGCCCAGATATTACAGATTTTAGGTAAAATGGTACGGTTGTCCCAACGATTACTTGACTTAGCCAATTTTTTTGTTGAGGATGTCGACACCGAAACCCATTCATTATCATCATTACACAGGCGCAAACCCAGACCATCATCTAAGCTCGGGTTAGAATTATAAGTAATAGAACCTTTTTGCGCATCCGTGCAGACACTCGAAGTAAGAAACATCTTGACTCTAATTGATCCCTCGTCAAAGTAAATAGTGTTTTCGTCCCTACTAAAGAATGATCCACTACCCGATCCACCTACAGCAGAGAGAGAACAGCTGGTAATATCAGCTAAGGTTACGCTCGGTCCAGCGACATTGCTAGTTACCCTTAAAGATATAGTCTTTGGTATTTCTATTGTTTTTTTCAAAAAAGTTACAGTGAAATTCACGTACCCCTCATATTTTCCAGTTGGAACATCGGGAGCACCAATCGAATAACTCTTTATCTTGAGCCCCTCCGCATCAAAGTTGTCATTTCTAGTCGATATCATAAAACGATTGGTTGTAGTAGTACCCTGTTTTTCTATTAAATATTCTAGAGAAGGATTATTATTGAGATTCTCTAGGCAGGATTCATATTGAGCAAAAAGAGAACGGATTT
>JADGBS010000326.1:0-717 GCA_015231325.1 Oligoflexia bacterium
TGATAAAAATAATAGTGGTGACAATAGCACCAATGTAGACTAGAAACATCACTAAATTTTTTATTTGGTAATGCGGGGAGAGTTTTTTTAGTGATTCAACGATAGCAAAATTAATTATTCGTCTATCTAATAAACTTCGTTTCGTTTTCGATTTTTTTTTCTTCATTTTTTTAATTAACTTTATCTTAGTAAATGTTCTGCAATAGGGCCCAATAACAGCGCAGGCGCAAAAGTTAATACTCCGACCAGCATAATGGTACATATCAATAAAATTGCGAAGAGCAAATTGTCAGTGGGAAAGGTACCGATACTTTGTGGAAGAACTTTTTTGGTGGATAAACTTCCCGCTAGGATTACGACCGAAACGATGGGTACGAGTCTTCCTACCAACATGGTGATCACCGTGGTAAATAACATATAGGGGTGATCGGCAGCAATACCAGCGAAGGCGCTACCGTTGTTTCCGGTGGTAGAGGCAAACGCATAAATAAGCTCGCTCAGTCCGTGTGCTCCTCCAGTTGAAAGCAAGGATGAAGGTGGTGGTGCAATCAGCGGTGCAAAATGCAGAGTGATCGCAGTCAGCAATAGAATTAGAACGCTGGGGATAAGGATGGCGATGGCCGTCCATTTGATTTCAGTTACCTCAATTTTTTTTCCAAGGTATTCAGGGGTTCTGCCTACCATCAATCCGCAAATAAAGATGGTAATAATGGCATA
>JADGBS010000326.1:727-3151 GCA_015231325.1 Oligoflexia bacterium
CCCCTCCAAAAATCACTTCTCCGGTGAGCATATTGAAAAGGGCAGCGAGCGTACATAAAGGAGACATGCTACTGATCATAGCATTGGTTGATCCGTTGGCCACCGCGGTGGTAGCGGTTGTCCAGAGAGCGCTTACAATCAAAGAGAAGCGATTCTCTTTTCCCTCGAGCAATGGTAGTTGATGATAACTTTGAGTTTCTCCCCAGATTGCGACGGCCAAAGATAACAACAGTAAGATGCTCATAGAAAAGATTAGGACTGCACCTTCCCTTCGTTTTTTTATCAATCTTCCAAACATAAAAAACTGCGCAAGAGGGATTAAGAAAATTAGCAACAGTTCGATAAAGTTCGAGATGTCGGTAGGGTTCTCAAAGGGGTGAGCACTGTTTGCATTAAAATAACCGCCTCCGTTACCCCCCAGTTGCTTGATGGCCACTTGTGATGCTACTGGACCCATGGCGATAGTCTGGGTTTCTCCTTCGAGGGTATGTGCTACAAGCGCAGGATCAAAATTTTGAATCGTTCCCTGCCAAACCAAGAGCAGGGCACATATGAAGCTAAGTGGGAGTAGTATATAAAGGACTGCACGGGTGAGATCCACCCAAAAATTACCTAAATTGCTATTTTGATGATTGGAAAATCCTCTGATGAGTACTAGAAATGTGCAAAGTCCCACTGCGCTGCTGAGAAAGTTTTGTACGCCCAATCCGGCCATCTGTGAAAAATAACTGAGGGTGGTCTCTCCACTGTAGGCCTGCCAATTGGTATTGGTGACAAAGCTGACACTGATATTAAACGCCAACCCCCAAGAAACTCCTGCAAAATTTTGTGGATTTAGGGGAAGATGATTTTGTAGCATTAAAATGGCAAAGAGCAGCAAAAAACCACCGAGGTGAAAAAGCAAAAGCGACGCCAAATACTCTCTCCAACCCATTTCCCTAGGAATAATTCCTGCGATTTTAAAGATTATTTTTTCGATAAAGCTAAGTGAACTGATAGGACGGGAAAAAACCCAAGACATTCCTCTCCCCAGCGGTATGGCCAGTAATACCAATACTGTAAAAAAAGTTGCAAGGTAGGTTATATCAGAGGTACCTAAAGTATCTAGGATATGCATAGATAGTTGTGTTCCTGCTTGTTTTTGCTTATGTGCGGTCTATTATTTCTTATCACTAGGATGAACTATTATTCTTGAGGCGCGGTTAAAAGTAAAATACGCCCATGTCCACTCAAGGAATACCATGATCTTATTATGAAAGCTAATTAAGAACCAGATGTGAATTACCAACCACAAGACCCAGGCAGGAAATCCACTAACAGAAAAATTTCCAATCTGGACAACTGCCTTTTTGCGGCCGATAGTTGCCATTTTTCCCTTGTCCCAATACTTAAAGGAGAGATCTCCTCTGGTTTCGGCATTGGCCGCAGATGCAGTGTTAGATGCAGTGTTATTCTCTAATTTTTCGTGTAATAAATTCGCCAGGTAAGCACCTTGCTGCAATGCGACAGTGGCCACTGCTGGCAGGGGAGCGCTTTTTTCGAGAAGGTGGGCGCAGTCGCCGAGAGCGAAGATGTTAGGATGGCCGGGGAGTGAGAGGTTGCTATTGATTTTAATTCTTCCACCTGCATCCAGGGGAAGATCTAGTTGTTTCAATAGGGGAGAAACCTCATTTCCTGCGGCCCATACGATATTAGTGGAAGGGATGAAACCTTGATTGGTTTTTACTCCATTTTCATCAATGTCTTCTACTAATGTGTTGAGCATGACATCTACACCCAGAGAGTTCAGGTCGTCTTTGGCCTTTTGAGCTAATTTTGCGGGGTAGTCGAGCAAGAGCTGCGGATCCCGTTGTATCAAAAAAATTTTGGAGTGAAGTGGTGAATAGTTGCGAAAATCTTTTGCGATGGTGTTTTTGGTTATTTCCGCGATTGCTCCGGCCATTTCCACGCCGGTGGGACCGCCACCGATGACCACAAAATTTAAATATCTTTCACGTTTGGATATTTCAGACTCCAGTTCTGCTAATTCTAATGAAATTAGAATTTGTTCGCGAATGGCCACGGCATCGTGGATACTTTTTAGTCCAGGAGCAAATTGCTCCCAATTACTATGCCCAAAATAACTTGCGTTTGATCCAATGGCGATTGCTAGGTAGTCGAAATTAAACGTTTGTCCACTACTAATGGTTACGCTTTGCGCATTTTTATCAATCGTGGTCACTGTGCCCATCACTACTCGGATATTGGGATGATCTTTGAATATTGCGCGTAAAGGAATCGCGATATCCGAGGGGGCCAGCCCGGCAGTTGCTACTTGATAGAGGAGCGGTTGGAATAGATGATGATTGGTACGATCAATGAGAGTGACATCGTAGTAATCTGGGTGACTGTTGTAACGATTTTCAGGGATGTGGGCCCGGTGGT
>JADGBS010000326.1:3171-3694 GCA_015231325.1 Oligoflexia bacterium
GGTGGTGAGTTGCTAATTGGTGTGCTAATTTTAGTCCGGCCATTCCGCCACCGATGATTACTAGGCGGGGGGGGGTTTGTTTATTGCTCATAGTTTTATTCATAACTATCCTTTTATATTATAAAAATCTTTGTTTTTTATAATAAAAATTGTAACGTTTTGCTAGTGCATACCAGTGCGTCTAGTGAGATAACTTATTTGGCAATAATTTATTCGGCAATAATTTTATTATCATGAATAGAAATAATTATAAAAAAAGGAAAACATACTAATTTGCTGTACTATTTTCAACCTGCCACTTTACCTCGCAATCGTCAACCCGTTATCGTCGATCAACAATGTGCAATGTGCAATGTGCAATAAAAGGAGTTCTAGATGAATTTTGGTTCAAGACAGATTTTTTCTCGCTTTTTTTTCCCAGCATCGGTATTTTCGACTTTTTTTTTGTTTCTGCTTTTTCTAGGGTTTTTATTGTTCCTTTCTCCTCGTTCTGAGGCCAAATTGCAAAATTTAGGCCTGGCCA
>JADGBS010000327.1 GCA_015231325.1 Oligoflexia bacterium
AATGCCAATCCACTTAGAACAACGAAGGAATATAAAAAAAGGATTCGATAAATGGAATTACAAAAATAACCGACCGAGAGTTCTAGATTTTGGAAGGCCTGATTCGCCTGTAGTAGAAAGACAACTACTTGAAAAAACATCACAACATAATTTTATTGAAAGAGAAATTTTTCCCCCCGCTAAAGTGCTAAAAAACATAAAAGAATTATTCAAATATAAATACGCCCCATTACCATTAGAAGCCAGTCTAGAACCTAAGGATGATCATCCATCAATTGATGGATGTGTCGGTATTACTGAGGTGACCAAAAAATTGTTTGTTGCTGAATTTACTACTAATACAAATGGAACAACTGGAGAAAATATACATTTACTAGTCAAAAGTGACCAAGACTATTTTAATCATGCTACTCGTGGTATCGCTATTGTCAATGCCAAAGAAGCAGAAGAAATAAATAAACGGCCCAAAGAAACACTAAAAGGTGAATTCCGCATTGAAGGAAATATTCAAGATGAATTAAAATTAAATCTCGTCGGATCAACAAACCCAGACGCCCCAAAACTAGTAAGCATAGAATCCAAAACAATTTCCAAAAGTAATTTATCATTTATTGTTTTGACTTTAGATAATGGCGATCAAATACCAATTCAATCATCATCCAATTCACCAACTGAAAACCAGTATTTAGTCAGAAATTTCTTAGGCCATCCCGTTTTTGGATATGAATATTCAGTCTCATCTGGAGTAAATTTACTTTCTGTTCCTACTTTGGATCAACTATCACCCGAATTTAGGTCGATCATCAATCGAAGAAGAGAAAATGCAGAAGTAATCCCTTGCCCAAATTCACTGGAAAATAAAAAAATTGTCTTTGTCGATTTTTTACACGAAACCTATAAATACCATACTAGTGATTCAGATGCCCCAGCTAATGAAGGTAAGCCTCATAATGCGGTGCTGTGGGGGCGACAAATTGATAATTACATAAAAAATGGTCAATTTTATGATCTTAAGACTGCTGCTTTGGCTATGGTCGACCAGTTAAGAACCCATCATATGACTTTTAGAAAAAGATCAAAGGATATTTCAGTCTTGCTGGAACTTGTCCACGACCCAGTCCGTGGTGCTGTCTTGGCTGCACCCAGATTGTCACTTGAATATCAAGATAGTTCTAAACCGCGTCTATCAACTCCACAAGACTCATTAGATGTCCAGTATTCTACTTCTGTAACTCCTGAAATAGTTTTGGCCAATGTTAAAAATATTGTGGCTGTCCCTATTGAGGAAGTTGTTAAAATGATTGAAAATCTTGAGCTTGATTATGAAACAATCGGTCACCTTGGCACTGTTCTTGGACAACAAGATATTTTCTTCTATCAGAAACCACTTGAGTATGAACCTCCTCCGCATGCATGGCGCTAGGGAGTAAATTTTTATTTCTTAGAAATAATCATCTCTGCCACCTTGTTCCCCTCTCTCACCGCAAAATTCGTCCCCCTATCTTCCGGATAGATCATGGCAAAATTCGCCTGATAAACATTCTTTTTAACTTTATAACTTTCAACTTTATACTTTTTACTGACTATATGTTGGGCATTTTTAAACTTAAATACCCAATCTTGCTCAATTTGTTTTTTGTCAAATTTTGGGAATACCGTTTTTAAATAATCAAAAAACAACTTCTTTATTTCCAAGTCAGTTTTCGCCATTAACCCTCCCTCATTGGGAATATAAGTCCCAAGATAATATACATGTCTGCCTCCGTATGATTTTTTATTAATCAAATTTGTATGTTGTATGAATGCCAGAAAAGGGGATTTAACATCATTTATATTGTGCCAATAGTATTTACTTAAGCTCTGCTTACTAGAAAACACCACGCATATCGCTCCTAAATACTCCACCCCTTTACTTGCTCCTGTGTACAAAATCTTGTCAAAGTCTTTCTCAATTTTTTTAAAATCAACTTCCGAATTTACCTTTATGGTTCCTCTTTTATCTTTTATCCGACTTGCAAGTTCATCAGCAATTATTCTAAAACCGCCCTCAAAGTATCCTAATTTTGCCGAATTTCCTCGAGTGTGGATTCGCGCCCAGAGCCAAGCCATACTAACTTCTTTGTATTTGTCATGAAATTTACCTTTTAATAACGGTTTCCAAATCACTTGATAGGCTCTTTGTCCGCACCACTTTTCCATCCATTCATAGGCCAATACATTCTCATACTTTTGCCAATTATTGTCCATTTGCAGCCAAATTTTCACCAGACCTAGTCTAACTTTTGACACAAAATCCAATGGCTTAAATTTGAGCAAATCCATTGCTCCCATAAAAGCATACATTTCTTTATCAAAATACAGTGCTGTCTTTTCCTCATGCCAAGTCAACTTGTCATATACTCCCAGCTCTTTTGCCAAATCAATTATGTAGCTATCAGTTGAAAAAATATGATGATATGCCTTTTCCAAGCTGGTTTTGCCAATCTTAAATCCCCCCATTAGTCCACCAATATCAGCAGACTTTTCAAAAATTGTTACCTTATGGCCCTTTTGGCTCAATCTATATCCCGCCACTAATCCAGTTAATCCTGCCCCAATAATTGCAATTTTCATAATGCCATTATATCTATATTCGAAATAAAATTTACTTTCAATTTTTTTATAGTTTAGGACTATAATCGGCTTAGTTTAAAAAAATATGAGTTATCAATCAGAGAATACTGAGTACGTGCTTCCACTCAAAAAATACGAAGAAGTTTATGGTCGTGTATTCGCAATTAGAGGGGGAAGTGTTGAACAAAGAAAATCGTTGGAAACCGTTATTTCTTCAGTATGTGTATTGTGTCAAGTCAAAACTCATGAAACTACTGGAAAATATGTAAATGCTGCAATTGATACTTCAGACTCAATGCCAACAATTAGATGCAGCTTTCGTATTATTCAACAAGAGTTAGACGATCCAGCTTCAATCCAGGGAGCATGTGAAATTTTGGCAGAGCACGGTAATCAATCAAATTTCATATATGAAAAGGCCCTCGAGCAAGATCTCTCCTCCCTTTTACGCAAAAAAAGAATTGGAATTGTCTAATTTGCCTTTTTAAACTTTAAGAATATAATCCCCATTAATTATAAAATCAACAATTATGGAGATTAAATTAGGTGTAATAACTTCCCTCCGTCCTGCTTTCGGACTCGTTTTCGAAAGGTCAAAAGGAATTGTAGTTACAACAAAAACACAGGCTGGACTCGATATTTTTAAAAAAGATTGTTGTCAAGTTTGTCCTCGTAGCGGTCATCCGAGCTTTTCTCAAACCCAAGATTTTAAATCCAAAGACGGTGGTGTTCGAATTATTTATGCTTGTAATAGGGTCGATCTCCAACCTGATTCATTTGGCGGAGCCGTCTGCCTAGAACCAGTTGTTCGCTAATTGCTCCACTAATAATTCAATCATAGGATTTTATTGATTGGTTATGTTATTATATTTCACCCGAAATAGGCATTTTTGTGCCCATTTTTTTATTAATAATTATTAAAGACTAAAGCTCTAAATCGCTAAAGTACTAAAGCACTAACTATGGCTGACGCTATTAAACTCTCAAAAAGTCGTGACGTATCACTCGATAAAGTCCGAAATATAGGTATTATTGCCCACATTGATGGAGGCAAAACTACCACCACAGAACG
>JADGBS010000328.1 GCA_015231325.1 Oligoflexia bacterium
TTAAAAAAATATATTTTAGTGTTCGTAGACATTTTAATTGTGAAAATTATTGATCAAAAGCTTCATAAGTGCACCAAGAACATACGACACTGCAACCTGTGAGCTCAAAGGGCCGGGTCAGGCAGATCGGAGGGTTGATCAGGCAACCCTAAAAGGGTGGTACCCCTAAACAAGTACCCCGTGCGAAAAGTAAATTCAAATCGTGACGGACAATAGAGATAGTGATAAAAGAAAGCCATTTATAACTTTATACATTATAAATTTAACTATTTGAACGATTTTAGTCCAAAAAACCTGTGGACCGGTGCGAACATTTTATCAGACTTTGTGAATGTAACATTCAAAAGTGAACCAACATACTATTAAAAGACAGTTCAGAGAATCCGATAAACAGTTTATTAGTGCATCTGTGCATGAACAGACGTCAAAAACAGTCATCTGTCTTCTTGTGAATTCTGTTTCGATATTTTTTACGCCATATTAAACCGCATCTTGTCGATTTTTTGAAATAAGCTAGACAGTTGGAATAACACGAACTTTTTATCACCATACTGAAACGAAACGCTATATTGCTCATCTTAAAAATCTTAGTAATTCATAACAACATTTGTGTGAATTTCTTACGGACGCAACTTTTGCCGTTTTGAACTCAACAAACCTCTCACACATATTAGCCCAGAATTCAATATATCGAGAAAAAAGTTATAGAAAATGCAAAAAAGGAAGGATATTTCCCCAGTGCAGGGGAATGCCCTTAAAAAGCCTGTCAATCATGGAGCAGGAGCTTCAAACTCAATCGATGAACTAAACAGCTCAAATAGTTCGATCTCGACGATCACAAACACTTCAACGCAAAACCTGCTGAAAGGAATCAGAGCAGCCAGCAAGACCGACGTGAACAAAGGTTCTACGGCCGACCTGCTGAACTCTATCAGGCAATCCTGCACCACAAAATCAAAGAACTCAACTGAAGATATCGTGACCACGCTAATGGAAAACATAAATGTATCAACAAGAACAGAACAACTAATCGAACCCATCAATGATGCGAAGTTGTTGGCTTTTGGTGGAATCTCATATGGAGTCTTCGTTAACGTTTTAACGATTGATGTCCTGATGAGAGACGGAAGACAATTCTCAGGCAATATGAGAAAGGAGGCTTTTATGAAGTTTGTTATACCTACCCTTGGTATTAAACCCGAAGATGTTCATACCCTCAAACAAGGTTTTGGAAAGACACCATATTATATGGTAGGCCTGAAAGAAGTAATAAGATCAAGCACCTTACCAAAGGGAAAATTCGATGTCGAAACAAAGTATGCTGATCGGAATGGAGTGGAAAGCTCTTCCACGGTTACGTGTGCCCTTAGGGGATTGGAGAGGAAAGAAAAGAAAGCTAAAACGGAGAAAAACGTAAGAACTCAGAGGAGGAGGATGATGGTGTCAGATGGGTCAGTATGGACGGTAACTTCCTGACGATGGAAAACGAGACTCAACTGAAGGATTGGCTTGTGCATTTTGGCGAGATCCTTTCGCCAATCGAACCAGAGATAGAGAAGGTCAATGAACAAACCATTGGTACTGGTCGATTGAGAGTAAAAATGAAACTGGAAATACATGTTCCACAATTCGTACCGATCTATGGTCAGAAAGTGAAGTTCCACTACCGTGGAATAAAAAAACTGTGTACAAGCTGTTACAACACTGGACACTACAGAGCAGAATGTGACAACGAAAAAATAATGTGGCTCACATATGTGGCCTTGTTCATGGAGCGCTTCCCAGAGATTGAAAAAGAAATGTATGGAAAATGGGCATCGTTCCTAGAAAACGAGGGAAGGAGAGTCAAAGCAGGAAAAACTTCAAAAGTAATCGATGAATTGAGAAAGCTGGATGAAGGTGTTGAAAACCAAGGTGATGAGGCTAGACAAGAAAAGGATGATGTTTGTATGGAGGTAGATGGAGAAGATAAAGTAAATGATAATCAAGGAGAACCGGACTGCGAAAACGATTCGGATTATGTTGATGTTGATGTTAACGAAAGCCAGGAAACCACAGAGAATCGAACAGAAGAAAATAACACTGAAAACTTAAAAAACAAAGTGTCAGAAGCGATCGTCAGATACGAATCCAAGACCAGAGGTAGAGGACGAGGACGAGCTCCTACAGGCTGGAGACTTAAAAGAGGAGGAAGAAACAAATGAAAATTTCCACATGGAATTGCTGCCTAGGACTAACGTATAAAAAGGACATTATAAGTGATTTTTTAACTAACCATTCGATTGATATTTTATGTATACAAGAGTGTGAAATTGACCCAGGTAATGCTTCTTTTTATTCAATTAAAGGTTACACCACTGAAATTAGCAATTGCCTACCAAAAGCACGCACATGCATTTATATATCCAACAAAATTCAGTATGAGAGAGTAAAAAATGTTCAAATTGATATTGATCAAGAGATTATTTGTATTAAATTTTGTAATTTTTTACTAACAAATTATTATCGTACATTTAAAATATGCCATACCAAATCGCACCTCACACATTTTCAAAGAGCAGTTGAGATTTTTAATGAGCTATTCCAACTCAATCAAAATAAGCAAATTATATTACTTGGCGACTTTAATATCGATTATAACAAGTTCAATGACAATTTTTACACAAAAAATTATTTTTTGAAGCACTTAACCCGATCCTTACTGAATTTAACTTGAGTCAAGTATGCAAAAAAACTACATGGCACAGAATCGTAAACGGCCATGTTAGAGAATCTATCCTGGACCATATCTATTTAAACTGTCTGCTAGTTTTCAATGAAATTTATCAATTTTTCCCGAGTGTAGGTGACCATGATGTAATAGTAATTGACTTAAAGATGAAATTATTCAATGATAGAAATAAGCTGCTTACGATCAGAGACTGGAGGAGATATAATAAGGACAGAATAGTGAGTGCTTATAAGGCCGTTAAAATTAATACAATTGAAAATCTAGGTGTACAAGATTCATATGACTTAATAGAAAATGTTGTTAACTATGCTTTCAATGAAGTATGTCCAATTGTAATAGTCAAATCAAAGCATAAAGGCCCAACATGGTCTTTACGCATTGTAGAATTAAAGAAAAAAAGAGCAAACCTATTTAAGAACTACAAAAGAACCAAAAATGTCTCATTCTTGAATATATGCCGTGTCATTGATAAAACAATTAAGGCTTTGATGCTAAAAGAACGTAAAGAAAAGATGCACGAAAATTTAGGGAACTTTAATAGCAGTAAATCACTTTGGTTAGGAGTTAAAGAGATACTTAACCACAACAATGCTAGTATACCAGAAAAAATATTTAATGATGGCGAATCCTATATAGGTGATGATCAGCAAGCAGAGGCCTTTGCTAGTTTCTTTCATGATAAAACTGAAAAAATTGTTAATGAATGTATCGTGAGAGATACAGTTTATAATGGTGAAAGCATTCTCCAAATATTTGATGAAAATTTTATGACGGGGGAAAACCTAGACATTGTTATTAAGAGCTGTAAAAAGAAAAAAAGCTATGGTTATGATTTGATTCCAATGATTGTAATCGCCGATTTGTATGATGAACTGAAAGCGGTGCTTTTAGACCTGTTAAATAAAATCTACTTAACTAAGGAAATACCCGAACAAATGAAAATCGCAAG
>JADGBS010000329.1 GCA_015231325.1 Oligoflexia bacterium
TTGCCAGTGGTAGAAGATACATCTCTTCTTCGCAAAACGTTTAATCCCCAAAAAGTAAAAAACATCGTCACATCACTTCCCATCGCCTTTGCACCATTAGCAATCACAAACGATGCCAGTGCTTTATCCAGATCGTTAGAAAAAATGATAATAGTCTTTTTGGAAGAAGCGGGCGCTGTAGCGCAATGCACTGTAGCGCAATTTGATGCATCTGACATACGTTTTTCAACGATAGCGGTGATAATATTATTGTCCTGCTTTAAAGACAGCAATGTATTGCCTGTAGAATTACAAAATGCACGAATATCCCGAGCAAATCCTGGATCAGTAGCTATGACCTTCAGTCGTTCCCCATTCGCTGATTGGTCAAGCTTGGCACGCAGCTTAACTATTGGACCAGGACACTGCATACCAGATAAATCAAGCTCAATAAATGTTTCCTGAACCGACTGATTCTCGGATGAAATAACCGACGAACTATTTAATTCAAGAGGAGGGGGGAAAAATTGCAAGTAAGTTTTGTAACCACCAGAAAGGCAATAAAGCTTCTCATAACCATTTTCCATCAGAATACGACATGCGCTATATGCACGAATGCCAACTTTGCAATATACCACTATCGTACGGTCTTTGGGCATTTCCTGCGGCAAACGCCCACGTAATGAATCCAAGGGAATATTGAGGGCAGCAGGAATTTTTCCCAAACTAACCTCTTCCTCAGTGCGGACATCAAGATAGAGGGGATTAGCAAGCGCTTGCGCTTTTACGGGGTCAATAAAACGCACTAGACCATTTCGAATATTATCACTGATAAACCCCAGCATATTGATAGGATCCTTGGCCTGATTGTATGGTGGCGCATAACAAAACTCCATATCTTTAAAATCATAGACCTTACCGCCGGCCCTCATGATAGCAGCGATAATATCAATTTTTTTATCAACCCCCTCTGCCCCCACACATTGTGCGCCTAAAATCTTTACGTCATCATGCCCATCACCACGTAAGTATAATATTTTTAAGGTCATCTGTTCTGCACCTGGATAATATCCAGCATGAGACAGGGGATGTATAAATATGCTCTGATATTGATATTTTTTATTTTTGCTAATGGTCCTTTCGTTTATGCCAGTGCAAGCGGCACGCAATGCAAAAACTTTTACAATTGAAGTTCCTTGGGTTTGTCGATAAGTAGGTGGGTGGGTGAAGATATCTTTGTTTTGTGACATCATAATATTATCGCTAGCAATTCTTGCTTGGCGATTGGCCGGTCCGGCCAAAGGAATCAAATTATCCTCTTGAGTCACAAAATTCTTTACTTCTATAGCGTCACCAACAGCGTAGATATGTGGATCTGAAGTGCGCAGGTGTTCATCAACAATAATTCCACCAGTTTTTCCAATTGCTAAACCGGCCTTTTGCGCTAACCCGATTTCCGGCCTTACTCCGGCGGCAATGATGATTATTCCACATTCAAACTCTTCTCCACTAGACAACTTGATCTTGTACTTGATCCCATCACTACAGTCACTACATTCACTACATTCCCCGATTTTTCGGACCGTCTGGACAGAAGTACTCAGATAAAGTTTTAGCTTTTTGCTTAGTTCTTGATGCAAAATATTGGCCATCTCTAAATCTAATGGCAACATCACCTGCGGTGCCCGTTCAACCAAGGTGACCGCTATTCCCTTTTCTACCAAGTTCTCACCTACTTCTAACCCAATCGGCCCGCCACCAACTACTAAAGCTTTAGTTACATTATTGACACGAATAAAATCGATGATCTGCTCCATGTCTGCAACGTTACGCAAAGAAAATAACTGATCTTCCTTTAAACCCGCTGTCGGTGGAATAAAATTTTTCGCACCAGGAGAGAGAATGAGTTTGTCATAGGATTCTTGGTAAGTACCATCTCTGCTTTTATCAAAGACAGTTAGTTCCTTTTTTTCACAATCAATGGCCACCACTTCTTGAAAAGTTCTCACCTCTACGTTATGACGTGCGTAAAAGCTTTCTTTATCCCAAAGAATCAATGACTCTTTACGACGAATTTTTCCCGAGATATGATAGGGAAGACCACAGTTCGCAAAAGAAATGTGCTCATCTTTTTCAAACAAAATAATTTGATTATTTTCACAGAGCCTTCGTAACCTAGCAGCTGCGGAAGCACCACCAGCAACACCACCAACAATACATATTTTCATCACTATTCTCCTCCAAATTTTATTCCAAGCAACGTCACTATAGCAAATCCGCACCCACTACACAAGCGTTGCTTCTTGATGCCATGCCCCAAGTTCTCTCTGGGGGACAATTAGGGATGACCTCCACTAGTTTTAACTGTGGAATAACACATTCTTTCTTGGAATTCCTGATCAAAATAATAACACTAAAATCATCGATATCCCTTCGCACATCAAAACAATCCCGTAAATTTTGTAACATCCACACAGATAAAAGCATTGTCTTTGCCTCAATACCTTCACCTTTACGATCACCTTTACGATCACCTTCATAATCTTCTGCGATAATTTTTACCACATTATATTCCCCATTATGCTCTCCTTTTGAACCATGGCCAAATTGGCCAAGTGAGCTAATTGGTAATTTAATATAAACTCGTCCAGTAGAAAGTTTTAGAATTCTTGCAAATTTCGAAAGGGTCTCGGTAAATCTGTCTGTATAAGAAATCACACCATACAAATCTGTAATTAGATCGATGGGAACTGCGCTTCCGTTGATGGTGGCGAAAAGTTCACTATCAGGAATATCTTCAAAAAATCTCCCACTTAAAATTTTTGTTTTATTACGAAAAATCTGAGCGGAATTCTCTGTAAGTGAGTTCAATTCAAATATTCGGTCATTAATGGTTACATATTTACCAATATTTGAAATGAACGTACGTTGACTTAGATTGTTTATTTTATATGTCACTAAAAATACTGTCGCTTTGGTGGTAGAATCAACCTCAACGTCGACATCGGCGACGACGACGGGTTCGCTTGCTGGAATTACAAATTCTCCCGACTCCCCTAGATGGCAGTGAAGACCTTGAGGATTGATAATAAATTTTTCTTCAGTAAAAGCACGTCTCCTGAAAAAAGCCGGCATAGTACGGTATTTTAAATCAAGATATTGATCTAAAAAAATCATATCACCGGCACCAGCATCTAACCAAACATTCGATTGATTTAAAGTCTTTAAATATGTGGAAAAATCTTTGCCCAGCATTCTTTTATAATCAGAGAGATCTCTTCGCGTACCAAATTCATTGCCCGCAATTTGCTCCCTCAGGGATACCTCTATAGGTATCTCTGATGATGCCACGGCCTGCATGACAATTGACGCGGCAATTGATACGGCAATTGACGCAGTAATCAGAAAAATGTATTTATTAGTAAATTGCTTCATAATGTTCTTTTATCCCTTTTATCCCTTTTATCTCTTTGAAAATAGACTATCCAAAATTTTTGTCTATCCATAAATTTAACTTTGACTTTAACTTTTAACACAAATGAGGAAATTCACAATGAAAACTGAGAAAACTCCGATTATCGATGGCCACAGTGATGTTCTGACCAACTTATGGGTAACCAAAAGAGATTTTTTCAAACATGGAACGCAAGGACAACTTGATCTACCACGCGCACAGATTGGAGGTTTAAAATGCGG
>JADGBS010000032.1 GCA_015231325.1 Oligoflexia bacterium
TCAGTCTAGTTTCAGTTTAGTTCCTGTTTAGTTCCTGTTTAGTTCCTGTTTCTTCTTAACTTCCCTGATCTTGATAATTTTCTGCAGAGTCTCCAATATAAGATTAAACAATGTAGCAGATGTTAACGCAAATAAAATTGTTTATCACTATTTATCGTTATTGTTCATAACGTATAAAATTTTTCTCCTTTGTTTTTGCTTAGTTAGAAATCTAGCGTATTTTTTCCTCGTCAAAAATTGGAGGCAATATTTCTCATCCTGAAAATTTTTATTCTTAATTTTTCTAAGTTTTTTGTTACCACAACCGATTCGATATCAGGACAGTGCTCTCAACAACAAGCACCAAACCCAAAAGGCCAGGAGGAATCTTAAAGATGAACACACGTGCATCAACATCAAAGTCACTATTAATTACTATTATTTCTTTTTGCTATTTACACTGCTGTTTACACCCGACCTCAGTCAGCGCATTAACTATTGACCTTAATGACCGGAAGGGATTAAAATCGCAAACATCATTATCATTAAAAATCCATGATGCTGAGGAATTGAATATAGAAATAAACCTGGCACAATTGGATGCCAATATTTTCAATCTTCCATTTGATAAGAGTAGTACCCAAAACAACAATTTCTCCTTCACTCACCTCAACCTGAATACAGAAGACAGTGTTTACACCACTGAAGTGGGGAAACCCGAAATTCCGTTATTTTCTAAATGGATTGAGATTGATATGATAGATAGTGATATGGACCAAACAGATGAGGCGGCCATAGAAAAAATGATCACTCGTCAAGAAATCACCAATGATCAAAACAATAAAAACATACAAAATAAAGACATACAATATGTAGAACTAAATAAATTGGGACTAAAACAAATCAAACCGGTACAACCTCCCCTACCCAAAACTAAGGATGCACTCAAGGGGCGCAATATACTATTCAACAAAAATTTTTACCAGACTAACACTCTTTGGCCAGAAAAAGATTTTGAGGTCGTTAGTGTAATTCAAGTTAGGGGTAAAAAATATGCACTACTCAGTTTGTACCCAATCAAATATAATCCTGCCAAGAATACCCTACAGATACAAAAATATTTTAGATTAAATTTGAAATTTTCTGGTACTACTATTAGCGAACAAACACCTGAATTTACCACTTTTGCTTTTAATGATGCCACTATCGACAATACTAAAAGCTTACTAATCATCGTTGCTGACTCTCTGAAAAATACGGCCTCACTAGCAGATTTCATAAAAAGCAAGCAAGAAAACAATTTTAACATTACAGTAAAAAACATTAAAGAGATCGGCAACAAAGATCTTTCTATTCGCAAATATGTACAAGAAGTTTATCGCAACAGCATCCCCCAGCTTACGCATCTATTGCTAATTGGCGATACTGCTGAAATAGCTACCCACCAAGGAAGTGCTGGCGGTCACTATCAACCCACCGATCACTATTACAGTGCCATTGATAAAACGTCATATGAAAGCGACATCGGCGGTCCAGATATCGCAGTCAGTCGTATTTCTGCAAAAAACACAAAAGAACTTGACACCATGCTAAGGAAATTCATCAAATATCAAACCAGGAATTTTGTTGATGTTCAATGGTTATCCCAGGCATCTTTCATTGCTACCAACGATCAATGGAAAATTGCAGAGGCAACTCACAATACTGTTATCAAGAAGTTCACCACTCCTATGAATTATCATGGTAATTATCCTGTCAGAGGCCTAATAGGAGGCGATAAACTTTACGCAATATCCCAAGGGGCGACTCGCTCGAAATTGCTCAGCATGCTGCAAGAGGGGAGAGCGATAGTAAACTACAGCGGTCACGGTGACTATCGTGCTTGGTTAGGACCAGAATTTTACGTTTCTGATGTATTGAAATTAAAACATCCTGATGCCAATCCTTTTGTCATCGCCAACGCCTGTTCTACTAACACGTTTTCTCGCATAGACGACTCCTTTGGCGAAGTCTGGATCAAACACCCCTACGGGGCCATCGCTTACTGGGGATCTAGTAATACCAGCTACTGGGACGAAGATGATACCCTTGAAAAAGGTTTCTTTTCAAGTTTTTTCGCCAATAAAGACGCTACTTCTCCTGCCAGCGTTGGCGAACTGGTGAATCAGGCACGGCAATATTTCTGGCGTTATTATCAAGGAAAATCCTTAGCACCATATTACATGGAACTCTATAACCTCGTTGGTGATGGATCTTTGTCGCTACAAAGAGAATAACTGAAATCTGTGCTGCTATATGATATTATACTCTGGAACGGAGTTGTGTACCACCGAAGAATCGCCAAAAGAGAATGCGGTAACAACAATAGGTGAGATGTTTTTTCGTAACATCTTACCTGTACTCCTACTCTTTTTCCATGTAACATCGTCTAAACTCTTCTGCAGTATGACCTCCCTGCTCTGTTATCTTACTCATCTCCGCTGTTGTCAAAAAATACCAACTCTTCAAGCTAGTAGTGGTAGTAGTAAACAGTCGATCGTAACCATTTAGGGCAGAACATTCAATCTTTTTCTTACATGTTGATCTCCTTGTTTTTGCTAGAGAGTAGCATTCTAAAGGCCCACCACTCTGTGCGTGGGTCACTTTTAGTAAAGCAGGTCCCTCATCGCAGCTGATAGCATCTAGAGAATCCAGCATTATTAACCTAAGATAGTATTTATCGGCATCAGGAACTATTGGTGTTTTCCCCTCCTGAGCTAACAAACAGCGACCATCTGGAGGATATTTTATTAGGCCAGTGCAGAGTTTAAAACAAAATTCCCATTTTTTCATTATTTCCTTCCCCAGCAATGGTTTTTTTTCTTCCTGTGCTCGGGAGTAAAGTTTCTCAAAATGTGCATAAAGTGTGTTATTGATACAATCTATTGGAAACAGACGACACGAATCGACTTCATAAACATATCTATCCGATCTGAACCAGCTATTGATAATATCCCCAATGTCTTTTTGGGGCAACACATAACCAGTCGGAGATATTAGCGCGGCATTACCATCTAGATCCACGCCTTCAACAAGACTATTAGTAAGATTATTATCACTGTAGCACTTATCACGACTAGGGGGCGGCCTCGTGATCTTTTTGTCCGGGCCTACAAGAACGCAATTGCCTGAAGGGGTCCAATGGTATCCCTCCTGTAATTCCGTTGCCTTCGTTCTCATCCATAGTTCATTTGCCTCTATCTGCAGTGGCCGCATAACAATACGAGCATTCTCTGCTGTGTTTTGTCCTAGTATTTGCGTTGCAATGCTTAGTGATTTTCCTAAATCGACAGCGATGTTTTTTACGGTGGCCTTACTGGTAGTAAATGCTCCACTATTGGTTAGTTTTAACGCCAACCAACCATTATCGCTATAATATTTCAATGCAACGTTAGGACTAGCAGTAATAACTTGTTCAGCAATAACACTGTCAAGAAATTTATCATAATCTTCATTGCAGCTGTTTTCATAGTCCTCAGGATTTAAGTCTGGGTTATTTGGATCCTTCGTATCCCCTTGTGGTTTACTACACAAGTGACGAAGGCAACCAAGTTTTCCTGAGTCCTTGTACCTCTTAAATTGCTCTTCGGTTGGTTCTAACATTCGCTCCTTATACTTATTTTTTAGACATGCAAGAGTTTCTTTCTTTGTGATATCTAGAAATTTTTCGCTCTTTTTTATAGTAACTACGTACAATGCTGGAAGCCCCCCCCCGTTCTCCCGCAAACCTACGTGAATCAAATGGCGATAACGAAACATACATCCCCCCTCCTGCCTTGCTTTGATAAACATTTCTTCTCGCCGATGACCTAGATTTTTGCATATACCCAAATTTATAGAGGGCCGGACTTTGGGTAAACATATCTGTTTTCCATTGTCCGAAAGAGTTGCTCATCCAGGTGTATGTTATACAGTCACCATCGCTATTTTTATTAGGACATACGCCCTCACTCTCGAAACTTTGCGCACACTCTTCAGCGGCATTTTTTATAACTGCCTTCAAATTTTTTAGACGCTTATACGATTCCTTTAATGCCTTGTTTTTTAAAATTTTACCAACATTGTCCTCGGAGTAATTTTCTAAATGCTTTGTGTAAAGGCAATTAAAATCTTCTTGCTCATTACCTATTGATGCATCTATATCGGGCACAATTTTTTCTTTTTCTTCTGCCAATAAACGCTCATGTAAACTCTGCTTATTTTGATCAGGGTCACGAAGAATGGCGGCAACTTTTCTACAGTCTTCAATACTTTGTGCGCTAAATACTTGTCTGATTTTTGATATTTGCCTTTGCATAAAATACTTCATTTTTTGAAAACCACTCTTCGACGATTCTCTATGACTTTCTAGTATCTTGTTCGTTTGATCATCCAAAAAACGGCCACAATCATGCTTGTTTAGATAGCTAATTATTGATTTGAAATTATCCAGCTGTACCATTCCTGGCAATCCAGGACAATCTGTTACAGAAGGAAGTTCGCTTGGTGGTGAATATATATCCACGCACTTAGGTTCATTATTACTGCAATCGGAACATTCAACGAGAGTATTTAGTAACTTATTCACTGCGTCATGCGTATTTGCCATATATTTAGGTAGAGGCGTCATTACGTCATTTTGAAGCATGCCTCCTGGCACATATGGTAATCCAAAGTATGAAGAAATTGAATCTTGTAGCAGACGACCACTTCGCCCCATTCCCTCGTGAAAGGGGTGAATTGTTACGAATTTTTTTTGAGCATATGCCATCAAATCTATTGGTCCTTTAATTTGTTTTCTAAATTTTTCTGGAAGGTCTTCTCCATTTTTTAATTTATTTGTAAGATCATTTAATTCAATTAAAAAAGATTTCAATTCTAGCTCTACCTTTCTAGACTCTACGTAGTAGACTTTACCTGTTCCTGAATATTGGATTAACGGGTTACCCGCACTGTCAACAATATCATAGTGTTGTAGATAGTTGCGGTCTTCTTGGGTCGCATTCCAATTGTCAGGATTAAATCCTGATGTTATGTCGCTCCCACTCCTCATTATCCCAGGTTTAGGGACAAATCTATTCAAAAAAGGTATCTTAGCAAGAGGTCCAGCAAGCTCCTTGTCGATCATGCTTTTATGCAGGTCAGATATATCATCTACTGTCAATTTAAACTCATTGTTCGATTGTATCCTAGAAGAAAACTTTTCCCGTCTCTTATTACCCTCCTCCCAAAGTAACCATGTCTTGGGACTTGGTTGATAGATCTTCCATGGTACATGTATCTGTTGCTTATTTTTTTCTAAATCTTTTTCATCAATAAGACGGATGGATCTGTAGTAGGCCAAATTTTCGATATTTTTTGTAGGCCTACATAGCTTGAGTTTATTTTTGACATCAGAATAAGTTCTGTAAAACTCACAATCTTTTGGATACTTACTTAATTCGACAGGACACTGAATATGACCTTCCTTTTCTGGAATTAAATCGCATTGGTGCTGCGTTAAGGTTTTTGGTTGACTGTTAAAATCACTAAGATTTATGTCGAATACAAATTTTAAATCTTCTGGTGCAACGCCCAAGTTTTTAATATCTATTTTACCATTTGTAAATACGACCGAGTATACTGTTCCGTCTTTTATTGTCAGTGCAGGGGTTTGCTGTTGAGAAAGGTCCATCGGTTTAGCGCGCATCAAATGAAGGGAGCATCCTTCCCCAGCAATAACATCTTTCGCTATAGAAATAAAAAATAAATTTCCCAAGATTATGCAATAAAGAGCTTTCGTGAAGATAACTGTTGCGTTAATTTTTCTCTTAAATTTCATCATCCCCTCCATCTCCACAATTAAATACTTTATTAAGCACTTTGTAAGTCGACTTCTATCCCCCTACCGTGTTACCGCCTGTCACTGGCAGAATTAGGCACGATAATTCTACTTATCAGGAGTAATATCTCTATATTATCGATATAAACATCCGAATTTACGCTTTTTTAATAGCATGGGAAAATTTGAAACAGTCAGGTATTCGACGGCCGTAGGCCGTGTCTTAGCTGGCGACTGAAGACTCGATGAACCAATCAAATATTTTTACACAAAAACCCTGAACACCGATGCTGCACTACTATAAACTGAATATCCGGCCGAATATTTGGCCGGATCTCCTGCCGGATCTCCGGGCACAAAAAATCGCACCATTGCCGCTCCTTCTGCAGTAATAGCTCCCTCGAATTTTAGATTTAACGGCATCAATGCCCCCACAAAATTTCGGTCACAGTTACTTCGATTAAGGATAAATAAAATATGATCGTTGTCATATTGCAACAGGGAACCATATAAATCCTCCTGACTCTGAGAAAAAATAATTTGTTGCGGAAAAAGTTCCTTGATCTGCTGTTCAAAGGTTGTAGCGTTCGCAGCGGCCGATATTAGAATAGATGGCGTTGGTAGTAACTTCGCTACGGTTTGCTGCAATAGTTGATTGGTTGTCGTTACAACGAAATTTCGAAAGCACTCTCCTTTAAATTGTTCCAATACTTCATTAATACTTCTAAAAACAAATGGCACTCCCAACTGATAAAGAACTTTCGCCGGGGCCAAGACTTCACGTTCATAATCTTCAGTCAGTTGTTCATCAAAAAGTATGACTAATGGATCATCCATACCTTCATACACGCTCCGACACTCACGGACACATCTGCTATCACACCTGCTCGCTCGCAAAAATGTACATAAATCCTGCAACCACCGCCCCTTCTCAGTGATCTCACCCTGATAATTAATTGGAGCATCTGCAGCGTAGGGTGGACCAAAAAATTTTTCGTCACCAAATTGTTTCTTTACAAAATCACGGTCTAAATCAATGCTCTCACCCCAATGAGCTGTGGCACAAGCACAATAAATGGAAATCGCCTGCGCACCTCCAGAAAGTGCCATAATTGCCGGAAAAATTTGGTGAGCGTGCTGGTTAATTTGCGGATCGTCCCACAAAAAACCCCAGTTCTCTTCAGTATTTGAAGCGCGACAAGAACGCCTTATTGCCCAGGTTTTCCCCCAAAAAGCACGTACGCTCTCTAGAGGGTTTCCGACCCAACTACCAAAAGCATACTCGATATTTTCTCCCCACAACTGTGGAATAATCCGCTTGTTCCAGCTATGATAATCCAACGGGGCATCGTCTTTGCGCTCGCCCATACGAGAAGGGAGCGGCATGGTGGCAATAAAAGTGAACGAAGAAGTAAATTTTTTTACCACATTCTCAATTATTTGTCGCATTTTTTGCAATCGTTTGGCCAAAAGCTGCGCAGGTATCAGCGCTGACGCCTGGTCTTCTCTCGTCCCTAAAGGGCATTTCAATGGCAGGTTAGCATCAGAGTAAATTCCCTCATTGCCCAGTTGCACTGACACAATTGGCCCATGCGGATGAAGATATCTATTCAAAATTTTTTGAGCAAAAATAGTCAACCACTCAATCCAATAACGCTGGAAACAAGGATCCTCAAAGTGCGGTAGATATTTCCCCTGCGACATCATAGGAGCAGCGCCGCTATCGCAATCGAGACCGCGATCGCTATAAGCAATTGCTAACGAAGGATCATGAGAAGGACTCAAAAAATCCGGTATCCCTCCTAGCTGCACCTCCGCATGAATAAACGGCCCAGGTTTTATCAAGCACTTCATTTGTAGTTCTGTCATTAATCGTAAAAAACCTTCTAAATCGCGATCGCCACTATCAAAAACCATCGCCGAGGTAGGTCCAGAACAATGATGGCGCCATGGCACATAGCAGCTTACATGAGTAATCCCGATCTCTTTCATCGCCAGCAATTTTTTGCGCCACAGCTGTGGTTGATCGCGGTAGTAGGGATATTCACCAATAATATCTATGTTCATAGTGACTTAACCAGCTTAAAAATATCGTCTAATACCTGCGACAACCAAGCACTTTTACTGGTACTGGTACCGGTACTGATACTAGTACTAGCGCCTTCTATCCCCATTTTCACTGTGGGTTTCCAGCGACCATGAAAATCACTTCCTCCACTCACAAAAATTTTTCGCTCTTTTGCCAACTGAAAATAATCCTTACTCATCGCTAAATCATGGTAAGAACTCAACACCTCCAGGCCTTCTAGCCCCTCATTCATTAAACTCTCTAGTAACTCTGGAGAAAAATAATGATATCCACCTGGATGCGCCAAAATTGCTTTGCCGCCGCTTGCATGAATAGTTTTTATGGCCCAACTTGCATCTTGATATTCGCGCTTGGTTACTAGAAATCCATCCTTTTTCCCATGATCAAGATAAAAATAGAATTCCGGCATCCCTGAGCGTGGACCGCGCGGTCGGTAAGGGGCCAGTAAGGGGTGGTCATTATTTCTTGGATCTTCCAATAACGCCGCAGCTAAAACTTCAATACATGGTATTCGTTGTGCGCCTGAGGCACCTGACACGCCGGCCAGCATCCATACCCGATCGTCGTCAAAAAGTAACCCCTTCGCGCGAGCGCGTCGAAACAAATCGAGTAATCGGATTTTTTCCTGTTCAGATTCTTGCTTCGTGTGGTTTGCAAATAGATTCCGTTCTACAACTCGCTCTGGTTTGATTCCTAAACCTAAAATATGCAAATGCTTTCCTTGGTAAGCACAATCAATCTCTATTCCCGGAATTAATCGGGTTTTTAGCGCAATCGGAGGCAGTGACAAAAACGCACTCACTCCAGCAATCGTATTATGGTCACAAACAGCAATATAGTCATAATCTTGACTATTGGCCATTTGCAACAATTCATTTACAGAAAATTCTCCATCGTTACTACACCCTGAGTGTAAATGTAGATCAAACTTATTATTTTGATTCATGGCACAGACTCCATTTAGATTCAATAAAACTACCAAATGTCTACCAAATGTCTACCAAATGTCTACCAAACGATATTTTTCATGATTTCCTGATGTAACTCCTGAGTACAAGCAGCGATACAAGAACGTTGATTAAGAGGATCGCCAGACAACAAAAGAGTTTCACCTAAATCCTGGCCATAAGCATCAGTAACAATCACTCCTGATTTTTTAGCAATCATCAGTGCTGCTGCTAAATCGTATGGAAACAGGTGTAAAATAGATCCCAATCCCACTCGTCGAAAATCTTTTTCGCTCTCCGGATAATCTCGCAGTAAACGATTCCCAATATCTACATAAGCATCCATCTGTCCTAACGCAATACGCGACAATGAATAGGAACAACTATTAAATACAAAAACTCCACCTGCACAAGCGGTCGTATCCAGCAAATTCCCCAAACACCTACTCACCCATTGAGTAGGGTGGCCGCTCAATTCGAACGACCAAAACATCCCTCTAGTCTCCCTTTTATTGGATAAGGTGTCGGCCTTGACCACCGGATCATCTTTAGCAGCAAACAATAAATTTCCGCTTTTAAATTCTCTAAGTGCGGCCCACTGCACATCCGCCAATGTGGCATCTGCTGAATATGGAGCAAGGGCCGCAGAAATGGTGGCCATCTCCAGTCCCGCAGCAGCAGGTCTAGTACCGTCAATAGGATCAAGAATCAATAAAAATTCAGGACTTCTACCGCCATCACTACCGCTACCGCCACCAATGAATTCCAAACCCTTTTCCTCTGCATAAAGTGCTAAATGCAATCCAGATGCTCGCAAAAAATCTATCGCTGCCGCCTCCGCCACTTCGTCTAACCCAAATTGTGGGTCGCCGTTAACAGAGTTTCCATGAACCTTACGCCCTTTAATCGTCCCTCCAATGGAAAAAACTGCGTTGCGAATTACTGCTGATAATTCGCTCAAAAAAATTTTTGGATCAAACATGACAGTGCTCCTCTCCAAGTCAATATTCAAGGAATAAAAAGTGCTTTCATTACATCAACGTTTTTCCCTTGTACAATATCTGCAACAAACTGGTTCATAAAAGCAGCACTTTCTGGAAGCGCAATACGATGAGTAATCAGCCGTTCCAATGGGAATTCACCGGCCAACGCAATGGCCCGCGGCATATCCCCATTATAATCACCTGCACCAATAATTGAGATCGCCTTTCCTACTAACTGCAGAGTAGGTATCCGTGCTTGATAATTTTGATCAAAACCCATAATCAGTAAACGACCACGCTTTTCTAAAAGCGAAAACGCGACATCCGCCATATTGCCTACCGTATCAACAACCACCGTTGGGGCATCGGCCCCGCTGCCCGCAGTAGGGACAGATGTAGTAACTGTCTCCGCAGAAAGTATGGATGCGGCCAAGGTAGCGCGCTTTTCGTTTTTTTCTACCAGAACTACTTTGTGGGCAAAACGTTGACAGTACATAGCAAAGATCAAACCGATCGGCCCACCACCTAAAATCAAAACCCTATCGTTCGCAGTTATGTTGGCCGCTCGCACATTATTGAGAACACAGGCCAACGGTTCAATTAAAACCGCACGTTCATCAGAAATCGTTGCTGGTAAGGGATAAAGAAAACGCCCAGGAATAATTGTATATTCTGCGTGGGTGCCATCATAATCAATTCCCACTTCTGTACCTTGCTTATGATTACAAACATGAAAATAACCCTGGCGACACCAGTCACAAATTCCACAAAAAAAGGTGGGATCAATCAATACACGCTGATTTAACTCTAAACCTCTAACTGCTGCGCCCAGCTCATCAACAAGCCCAATCGCTTCATGGCCAACAATAATTCCATCTTGAGCATTGAAGCGCCCACGAAAAATATTAATATCTGTACCACAAACTCCAGAAAGCAATATCCGTACACGCACATCAGTTGGTCGCACCACTTCAGGTATCGCAACTTCGCTCATATATGCCTGGCGCTTGGCCGCAGCAAATTTCAATGACATCATCATACATTTCCTACCTTTGCAAAAACTGCATCTAGATTATCGCAAATAAATACGGCCTCATCCATAGTCAAAATCAATGGCGGTCTGATTTTTAATACATTACCCAGATGATACCGAGATGTTCGTAATAACAATCCATATTCTTGAGCAAGATGCTTAATCTTATTGGTTAAATCTAGATCTGGTTTTTGTTGTTGATCAACAATCTCAAATCCAATCATCAAACCCACTCCTCGCACTTCGCCAATAAACTTATAGCGTGACTGCGACTCACGCAGTCTTTTTAAAATATAATCACCTGTAGCACGAATATTTGCCAAAAATCTAGATTCACTAACTAGTTCCAACGTTTTTAATGCTGCCGCCGCGGCCATTAAGTTTCCACCAAAGGTAAATGCATGCTGATGAGAATCAAGGTGTGCGTGTTCCTCGTTTGATAAAATTGCAGCAATTTGAAAACCGGAACCGCCCAGCCCCTTGGCCGTGGTTATAATATCTGGCGTAACCCCAAATGTTTGTGCTGCAAACATTTCCCCTGTTCTGCCAATCCCAGTTTGGACCTCATCAAAGATTAAAGACATCTTATATTCGTCGCACAATTTACGTACTGCTCGCAAATATGCTGTCGAACACACGACATTGTCTCCATTTCCCAACACAGGTTCAACGAGCATCCCCGCCACTTGTCCCGATGAAGCATAATTTATAAAGTCATGTATCCTTTCTACACAAAGCAAATTACAATTTTCTGGGCACTGTTTGTAGAAACAACGGTAGCAGTAGGGGGCGGGCACATGTAACGCTCCTGAAACTGAAAAATTAAAATCAGCACGTCTAAAAGAATTCCCGGAAATCTGCGTAGTATGAATCGTTTGCCCGGCATGTGAGCGAAACAAGGTGATGATATCACTCTTCTTAGTCTTAAGCTGTGCTAATTTGATAGCTCCCTCGTTACAAGTAGAACCACCAGAACTTTTTAGATGTACATTTTGTAAACCGGCAGGAGCGATTTCCGATAATTTATTATTTAATCTTTCAATAATATCAGAATGAAAACTGGAAGAGAGATGAACCAAATTATCCATCTGGGATTTTGCCGCCGCCAAAACATCTGGATGACTATACCCTAAACTAAGATTAAACGTTCCGGCCGCACAATCTAAATAAGCATTCCCTTTGTCGTCATAAAGATAACAGCCTTTACCACGGCAAATTTTTATTTTTGATTCATATTTATGTTCGTATTGATCCAACTCCACTGAAAATAAACTTCCAGCATCTAAAATCTTATCATCACAACAATATTGGTCATCTCTAAACTCACTATACATGGACTCGCTCCTTTATTTGGCCCGGTTTGGTTTGGTTGGTTTTGGTTGGTTTGGTTTGGTTTGGTTTTTTTGTTTTATCCGTTTTCGTCTGGTTTTAGTTAAGGCAAGTGAATCTAATGCCTTTGAATTAATATTGTCAATTTTTATGATTACTATTTTCTTGTTCTTGTACAATTCCTTTGGCGAATTATCCTCCATAGCGAATATAGTAAAAAACCAATTACCTTAAAAATGTGCTTGTAACATATTAGAGATCTTTAAAACTGCTCTCTCTTTTGTGCTAATTGGGCTGTTGTAATACAAGGCATCACGATAAGAAATCTTACGACAATATCCTAGATCTTCTCTCAATATCCTTTCCAGAGAACTTTCTGCTAAAGGAGAGGATTTAATAATTTGCACCACTTCACTATTCATCACACGACTAACATTATCCAAATTATAAGAACCAACCAAATAAATCTCTCTGTCCACGATCATATGCTTAGCATGATACATTCCACGGCGTTGTCTTCCGTCACCATGTTCTTTACCTGTAAATTCATATATCGAAATTCGGACATCCTCAATCCCCCGATTCTCATCCAATAATTCCTTATAAAGATAACGTTGATTGGGGGTCATTATTGGAAGATCGTTATTGTTATCTGAATTGGCAATGATATTAATTTTCACCCCTCTCCTGGCCGCACGTTTGATCGCTTCCATTATCGGTTGTGGCGGAATAAAATATGAGTTAGCAATCCATACCTCATGTTGGGCCTCATCCAATAGTCGAACATAAGCATCCTCAACGTATAAATCCCCCAACCGTGGGCGATTAGGGATTACTCGATATTCCTCAACTGGAAAAAAAATAGGAGCGAATGTTCTTTCTTGCTCTTCGCGAGTATCACCATTAACAATCTCGATTATTTTTCCCTGTTTTAAGCGATCCAGCTCGTTCAAAGCAAAAGTTGTTAACGCTTCCCGTGGATTTTTATATCCAAATTTATATTCAGTTTCACAGCTGTATAAGTGATACGTACCATCCATGTTAGATTGATCAGTCTCTCTTTGCCAAAATTCTTCATATTCACGACTACCAGGAGGATATGAATTATAACAAGGCATGGTCTTCGGATCATCTTGGTAAGAAAGATAATCTTCAATGTTCTGCTCTACGACCTCCTTCAATTCGCTAACAACTGGTGCACCCAGCGTAACAATATCTTGGTCTCGCCAATAATTTTTTCCTTCAGGTGCAAGCTGAAAATAGTCATTTAAAATATTCATCCCCCCTATAATTGCGAAGTCATCCCCTACCGTCCAAATTTTTTCATGCATCTTGCTGCGCCAATTGGTATAAATATGGTCATTATTGGGATTGGTATCATCTAAATTTACTCTCTTTTTAGCAATGAGATAATTCTCATACTCCTCTTGTAAAAATGGTTTTTTTAGGCCATGTTTACAATCAAAACCGTACACAGGAATGCCCGCAACCATCATTCGATAGTACATCCATATAGTGTCGCACTTTCTTACAGGATCCCTAATGTCTACAAAAGGGGACAGCGTATCAATAAATACCTTTATATCGCGGCCCTCCTCTCTACGCAAGCGTATTACTCTTTCTGCTAATTCCACACCCGCCTCATCTCCACCCCAATACAATGTCTGTATACGGATTGGACCTTGATATTCCTCTAAGCTGCGAAATCTCATTGCAAAAGATTCCTTGCCATTTAGTAATGCCACCTGCACTGGGGAGATCTGCAATGGAGCGATCTGCGATGGAGCATTCTGTAATAGAGATGGATCAATAGGGGGGATTTTAATAACAGGATAGGTCCGTTTAGGAACCTCTTGTCGTGCTGAGGGAATATGTTTTCCCTCTGCAACTGGAACGGGGACAGGAGGGGCGAGGGGGGCAATCACCATGGCCGGGGCCATGCTTTGCAGCAATGACTTACGCTGATGACACAAATCTCGCAACTTTGCCAGTATACTTCTTGCTTCTAAACGATCGGCCTCTGTCTGGAAAAATAGACGAACCTCCCTGCCATCGCTTTCGTGGAATATGGCCAATTGATATCCAATATTATTTACAGGCACTCCATCGATCACTTTTTCTATCTCTTTGCTACTGAAAGTAATTTCCATAACATCTTCCATGAAGATAGGAGAATCCAAATGAAATCTCCTCGCCGGCGCGGCAACTCCTAGCTCAATTCCTTCGATGGAAACGCCTGGGGTACACTGATTATATTTGGAAGCAAGATTTTGATAAACCGCAAAGCCGTTTTCATTGACGTAGGTATAACCATTTTTTTTGGAAAAGGGATTACTTTTTCCACTGCGTCCGACTCCGCCTAACTTACGACCATATACTCCGATCTGATAGTTAACATGCTGCAATTCCGTCTGTGTACGTTCTCGACGCTCCTCATCATCACTATCGCCATCTTCACTGGCCCACAATTGTACACAGTATAGGGAATTCAACAAGACAAATAAGATTATAATAAAATAGTAACGCACCATTTTTTTGCCCCTTTATCCGTACGATGAATAAAAATGTTGCCCCATTTTGAGGCAGTGGAGATCGCTGGCAAAGAAAAAAATAAAAATAAGAGTGTAAAATATTACACGCAAAAAGTCGGCAATAATATCAAGAGTTAATAGAAGTAGACTAGCGGAGCAGGTTATTGTCGCAAAAAAAACATCAAGCGAAGATGACAATGACCGTTGGCAAAAAACAAAAAGCTGACATAATAGAGCACTTGCGAGCATTTGCTTAGTGAAGTCTCATAACAGAAAAAAATATTTTTCTGGCATTCAATGACATATTCGATGACAACTTCAGTTGATCGTGTATAAACAATCCTCGATCAGCGGCATTCTCTCCAATAATCACAGTATTAAGACGGCGGGTCACGATGGTGGCAAGATCAGGTTGAGCGTCGATTGGGACTTCATCATTCCATAATCTTTCTTTTTGATAATAGGTATTACGCAAAAAATTTGCTCTAAACTCTCGTTGTAAATAATTAACAAATGATTTTTTAATATCTATTTTTAGGCGTAATTTTACCTTTAAATTTTCCCTGGCCGACAGTTCATTCTTGATTCTCCTAAAGTAATCATCCAACGCCGTTTGTGTAGTAGCAAAGCTACTTTTTCGACAATATTGCTGGCACCCTACATCTTCGCACAAAACACAACGTTCACTATCATTGCTCCCACCATCTTCAATAAACGTCCTATTATCATTTCCTGAACTTCCGTCAGGTCCTACGGTATAACTATATGCTAATGACGGAGGAAAGGGTGATGGGAGGTCAATATCTTCCTTATCAAAAAATGGTTGGATTATCTCCGCAATTGCTTGTCGTAATCCAACACAGACTGGTACTGCGATATTTTCCTTAACAAACAAAGCGTGGCAGCTGTTCTTTCCATAGTATTTGATAGAGTTTTTACTATGTTCCTCCTGTGCTAATACGCCTTCCAATATTCGACAAATCTGAGAACCCGAATGTTTACAGCTGTATCCACTGTAGTATTTGGTCAACGCAATGCACTCCGCAATTTCGCGGCCCCCCTTGTCAAAAAGACCACAATTATCACTTAGTGATCGTTTGATAATTGCACAACTTGATAAATAATCACCTCCCTCAGAAGAACAGACTCCTTTTGGAGACAATCCCTCCCTGGTGCTTTGACATACAGCAATCTCCTCCGGATTCACCAGCGATTCACAATTCTCCGTTGATAAATTAGTAGGAATAATTTCCGCCGCCAGCAACGTTTGACAATAATAAAGAGTTAACAAACCCAACAACGTCAAGTTCAATGTCAATGTCAATGTCAGTTTTTTCATTCGATAACCTCCGAAAAAAAATACCTACCCAATACCTACCCATTTCTTTTTATTGGCCCCATCAAAAAGAATGGATGGAGTATACTACGTTGTTGGAAAAATTCACTGTTGTTTTAATTCGGAAATTTTTTCTTTGAAAAGAATCTTATTTGCAAAACCTATCTCAATTATGGGCACAGACTACAAAACCATTCCAATAGATAAGGAAGAATGAATAACCCCTTTTTGTTTGCCAACTTGGTTTGCTATTGAACTAATAACTGAATATTTTCCCTTAGCAATTATTGCCTCTGCACACATATAGTGAGTAAGGTGAACATGAGTAGTGGCAATAATTACATCGTGATGTTCATGTTGTACTTGTGTCAACTTCTTGCCCAGATCCCTTTTATGATGATCATAAATTAAGAAAATCGTACCCACGACTATCTTATCTTTCGATATTTTACTTTCAGTTATTTTTTCTCGTAGCAGATCACGTACGTACTCTGACCTGTTTTGATACTGTTTTTGATCTATTAAATTTTGAAATGCTTCAAGTAACTCTTTTTCTATAGAAAAACTAAACCTTACCAAACCACTCATAACAAATCCCTTTCCTTACTAAAGATTTCGAATAGAGTATGGGTGAGCGTGAATCAAATTGGCCTTTAACAACAACTCCGTATTCGATAAAATAGATTCCGCTGGTCCATCTGCCAAAAGCTTTCGATCTTCACCTATAATCAAAATTCGCGATGCTACTTCTGGTACAAAATGCAGATTGTGAGTAGCAATAACTGATGTCTTTCCGGAACGTCTGTGAGCAAGCAAAGTATCGATCAATACTGTCTCGGTTCTAGGATCTAGTCCTGCAGTGGGTTCATCTAAAAGTAGCACTTCCGGTTTGATAGCTAAAATAGAGGCAAGGGCCACTTTACGTTTTTCACCACCGGATAATTCGAACGGAGAACGCTTTTTCAAATGGGTAATTCCCAGCATATTCATTATTTCTTGATTTTGTCGAATAGCGGTTGCCTCATCAACTTTTAGTTGAGTAGGACCAAATGCCAGTTCTTCCTCTACGGTGGGGTTGAATAGCTGGGTATCCGAATTCTGGAAAAGCATCCCGATAGAAGCACGAAAAAAAATACTGAATGGGTTGTTAATCAGAATCTTTTCCGTAATTGGAACACCGAATGCAAAAAAAGTTCCTTCTTGAGCAAAAATAAGTCCGGCCAAAATCTTCAAAAGAGTGGATTTACCACTACCATTAGCACCCAATAAAACGATTGATTCTCCCTTACGTATTTGCAATGAAAAATCTTTAATCGCACCAATATTCCCGTATGAGAAGCTAACTCTATCTAACTCCAACAAAATATTCCCTTTGCCACTGCCATTGCCGTTGCCATTGCCATTGCCATTTCCCTGATTTTGAATTTGCGATATTTCGGTACTAATCTCCTCCTTATATTTAACAACAAATCCCCTCGCTTGCATCGCCGCAAACACTTCATGCATAAGGTATAAACAGTATTCCCAAATACGAGCAATCATAGGAGCGGTCCATTTGTGCCCAGCAACACTATTTTCACGTACGATTATGCGACATTTTCTGCCCAAGTAGGATTCTTCTGATCTTTTAATTAGCAAGTGTAGAAAAATCAAACTCATAGAGATGAGTTGCAAAATTAGCTCTGATATTCCAAGCGTTCCAAGTACCTTTATTAAATCTAACCAACGAACTGACAATATTAACCATAAAACCATACTAACGGATGTTGATGCGCGTATTAACAGGCGTATACTTGAAATAATGCCCTCTTTTGTTAAACCAATCAACTCAGGAATGACAAAAGGCCCCCACTGATGAGTTGCGTCTAACTTTATCAGCGGTAATACTATATGCCCGTTGGGATGCGAAAATAGGTTTATGGTTGCGGGGATGGTTATAATCAGGGTAAAGAAAAAAACGAGGCCAAAACCGCCATAAAAAAAATCACGAAAAGAAAATCTTCCTCGCATAATGGATACGGCGATAATGGTAAAAATAAATCCACAGCAGACTAACAAATGAAAAAATGAGGTGATAAAGCTAATTAAGAGTAAACCAAACAGTGTAAGCAAGACACGAAATTTTGGACTTAAAAGGCCGTCAACCCCGTCAACCACTCCACACGGCCGAAAAAGAGCTCTGTCCCACATACCGGCGATGGTACGCAAGGTGCTATCAATATAATTACGCTTTATTGGTTTTAAATTACGATTGCCAAGCAATTCGTAGAGCGCTTTAAAGTGGGGATCGATTAAGTTCACACCTTACACCTTACACCCTACACCTTGCGCTTGAGCAGTGCTTTGGCCCCTAAGTGCCCGAAAACGCCACAAATGATTGTGCCAATTAGTGCCGAAAAAATATATTCCAAAGATCTGCTGATCAAAGAAGACTTTTCCATATTCGAAAAGGCATAATTAGAGAAAGCATAATTAGGAAAAGCATAATCAGGGATAGGCGCTTTCCAAATTTCAGCAGTTTGAGACATTTTTTCTGGGATATAACCAATTTGGGATTTAATCTCACCAGGACTCCATTCACCCCAAGCACTCTCCGCTTTCATTAATTCTGGTAGATAAAGACCCAATGGGGATGCTACTGCAAGAACCAGTATTACGAACCATAATTTTTCATACTTTCTCATGTAAAAAACCTCCCATCGTCCACTCCGATGTTACCTGCGATTTTTTTAAGGAATAAATTACCAACCCAGTAACTAATCCTTCGATAAATCCAAATAATAACAGATGTTCCAGCATCATGGTTGAGACAGCAACGTTCAATGAATATGGAGCGTACAGGGCATGGCCATCCGGTCCAGTATGTAACAGCGGCTGAATTCCAAACATCAGCGAAGTGGTAAATGCGGCAGCGTTGAGCCCCATGTATCCTGAAATCCCTGCGGCCAATGCTTTTACACCGCTCCTTTTTGTTGGCAAGAACGCTGATAGCACGCGATAAGTAAAGTAGCTGGTAAACGGTAAAACAAAAGCCATATTTAAACAATTAGCACCGATAGAAGTGATTCCTCCATCGCCAAACAATAGGGCCTGTATCACTAGAGCAATACTTACGGCCAACGAGGCCGCCCATGGTCCAATTACTAGCGCTATCAATCCCCCACCCACTGCGTGCCCAGTCGTCCCTCCCGGAATAGGGATATTGAACATCATGATGATAAAACTAAATGCAGCGGAAATTGAAATAAGGGGGACAAGCTTTGCATCCAAAGTTTTCCTTAGCTTGCTAGCGGACACATGCCATAGCCCTATACAAACAATCCAAGAAGCACCCCAAGTGGGTGGTCCAAGATAACCGTCTGGAATGTGCATGAATTTCTCCAAAAAAGTAATGCCTACATACAACATAAAACAGGCCATCGAGCAGTCAGTACCGTTATCAGTACCGCTATCTTAGCACAATGTTATGTTTGTAAAATACGTAACACTAAAATATATTAAAATAGATTATCGTACAAGAAGAGTTTTCTGATTGATCATTGGATTTTTTTCGTTTTTTCTCCATTTCTTGTCCCGTTCATACAAAACATTTCACTAAAAAGCTGTGTTTTATTCTCCATAGGGTTTTGCAAAACTCTCTTTAACACTTATGCCATTCTTTTTAAATGCTCTTTCCCAATAAAATTTATTAATGGCCCAAAACATTATTTTAACAAGAAGTCGATTCATTTTTTTTGTAACTTCTGGTGCAGAATAATGGTTAAGCTGGTCATAATCAAATTTTCCACATGCCCCAAAACTCTTTCCAATCTCATACATGCCTCGAAGGATTTTTTTAGCACCTATTTGGTTTCGAGAAAGACCATCACATCCGCCTTTGATAATCGTTCCCATATATTCACATTCGAGAATTTTACAAATGAACGCTAAATATTTTTCGAGCGGTCGTGCATGAGTAGCTTCTACAAAACCATATTGAACCAAAAAAGCAACTTTCTTTCCATGACATTTTTTCTGATAGTGTTCCAATGACTCAAAAAAAAGTTTAATTCCAGCAGGCATGGAATAAGTGTAGAGAGGAAAGGCAATTAAAATATTATCTGCATCAACAAATTCATTCACTGCTTTTTGATAGGTCTCCTTGGTATTCATTCGACAAATTTGAAAAGTATTATCGGGATTTTCTTTAAATCCCAAAATGAACTTATCGAGAAGAATTGATGTATTATTTATCCCTAACTTAGGTGAGCCATTAATAATGAGTAATTTCATCAATGATCTCCTGAATATTATTTTTCGTTGTAAACATTTTTTTAAATTCTCTACTCGATCGTTGATATACGCTTTCGATTAGTGAGAAGCAGTCACTTTCTGCGTATTTTGGGTCATCAAGAAAAAGTACTGTTTGTGGATAGTGTGCATAACGAGGAACATGGGCCATTCTATCGTTTTTTAAATAGAGGAAGGGATGCCCCAGAAGAATGAGTCTATCGTTGAAACATTTAAGTAAAGAACTCACAAACCCCATAATTATAGGTGAAGCAAGAATAACAATATCAGCAGCAAGATATTTTTTTATGAGCAACTCCATCCCATCACGATGGAAACAAATCCCTGGTGTTTTTAACCAACAGGAATAACATCCAATACAGTTATGCAAATCAAATTCTCGGAGAAGTATGAGCTCCACGGCGATGTCTTTTTCGTCGCAAAAATTCTTTAGTTGTTCAAGATATAAATCGAACTCAGGATAATCCTGTTTGGGATTTCCATTTAAGACAAGTACTTTCATATAAATCCCCTTTTAGCATTAAATACCCTTAGCACTCATAATTACTTGAATTACTTGTGAGGAAATACGCCGCTGGCAAATTTTTTAATTTGCTCACGGATGTCTTTGGGCCAAGTTGCAAGATAGTTATTAAATGTTTTTTCTTCTCTTGCGTACAATGCTCGCAGCGCTTCTTCGTATCCGATAAGATCTCCGGCAATTGTTGACATAAAACAATAGGTAGCATCCTGAGAAAGACGAATAGCATCGACATCTTTGTTTCTTTTTTGCGCCTCCTCAACAAGTCTTCGAAGTGTTACTGATGCCGATGTCGGTTGGGAAGCAAGCCATTCCCAATGACGGGGAAGAAGAGATATCTCTTTTGAAATGACTCCTAGTTTAGGGCGTCCTACTTTATGCCGGTCGTTTTCTTCTTTTTCATTTTTTGGGGTAAACCGTTTTTTAAGATCACTGAGCGTTCCACTTAAATTGAGGTCGATTTGTTTTCCAGTCCTCCCATTAAAAATGAGGATAGTGATACTATCGTTTTTGATGATATGTTTTTTTATTTTTAACGCAACTTCTAATGGTGTTCCTTGTGCAACAACAGTGGAACCTTCAAAAGCGATATAATTGTCATTCATACAATATCTCCTGGTAAAATACAATATACCCGGATATATATTAAATGTCAATATTTACTCAAAATTATCCTAAAAATGCTCACTACATTTGGCCAATTAGCAAAAAAGGGAGGAGAGATGTCATTTATTTGCTCGTACAAAAGAAATGGGAGAACATATTTGGCAGAAGTAGAAAATCAGCGAGATGGCGTTAAGGTGAAACAAAAATTCATTCATTATTTGGGACCAATACCAGAGAAGAAAAAATATTTTTTTCCACAATTCAACAAAGAACTGTTGCTAGATGGTGTCAAAATCTACGGCTCAATTATGGCACTGGATTCAGTGGCCAGGCCGCTTGATCTTCGCAGGATTATATAAAATTTATTTTGGCATAGTTAGATAGTTAGTATGAGTAAATGTCCACGATGGGGACACTTGTGATTTTTTTTTAAAATGCGGCAGAACCGAGAAAATGGTCAGTGTCTTGAAATTTCAAAATGGCCCTGGAATGCCGGTTTTAAAACAATAAGTAGTAATTGAAAAAAGCTTTGTTATAATATAAAAGTTCGCGATTTTAACAAAGTGTAAATTTTATTACTTTAGTAAAGGATAAAGTACAGATGAATACAAACAATAGATATGCTAAACTTAACCTTTCTTTAACAGGAAGGTATCTGAAATTTTCATTTTTTATTTTGTTATTTTTTTCTATAATACCTTTTTCTTTCGGAAAGTCCGAATCTCACCTATCTGCTCTTCATAAAAATCAACATAAAAAAATATTTATAAAGAGTAAACAGCAAATTGCCGCCATAAAACATGAATATGATTCTTTGATGCCTGATAGTGAAGAGTGGAAGCGTCTTTCTGTTCGCAATTCTGCTAGTAAGATTCAACCTAACTACCTTCATAGACTTCGACGATCTATTACCGAAGTTTTTGCCCCTTGGTTTGAAGGTAAGGACGAATTTAAGGATTTCTCCTTTGAGGATATGATAAGAAAAGAGCATTTGATCTTAGTTACTGGTGGTAATGATGGTTCTCCACAGTATAACGGAGTAACAGGATTAGAATATAATATAAAAATTGCAGACATACCAGCGGGTGTCTTTCGTTATCAAACGAATGCACCAATAAGTTTTACCTTTAGGATGGATAAAAAATTAAATAGTGAAGAAGTAAGTGATCGTTTATATAGATTAAGAACATCGTATACACAAACGCTTGAAATTCCAAATTTTCCCAAATGGCCAGAATGCGAAGAAGAATTTACCATGGCAAATTTCTTTGCTCCTTATGCTTCTCGGGACATTTTAGTATTTCCTCGTTTAACCTCAGGAGAGGCCCATGCTAGTAATTGGATTTATTCTAATAGCATAACTCATATCTATCCTTCCCCCCAAGCACTTAAAAATATTCTACGAGTAATGGGAGCGATCCTCGAGGAGATAAGAGCTTTGCCACCTAATGCAATCTCCTTGAAACAACTCTTAAATCTCTTAGATGAGTATGTTTATCTTGGTATTAATGCGCATATTTTTCATTCTGCTAATTATTCATTAATTGCCTCCCAAATGAATTTTATTTTATCTCGTTTTGGGTTAAAAGGAATTAGTTCATGGAATTTAGATTGGGTGGGTTTATCGGAGCAACTGCCAGAATTTAGCATTATATTACGAAAAAAAATAAGCGAAGTAAATCCGGAGATCAAACAATATTCTCCACAACATGAAATAAGTCCCAAGTTGGCCATTACTGTGCATATGCAGGATTTTGGTGATAGCGATTTTGTTGATAATGAAATAATTGAAAATCTCGATGGAAGAAGAATTGAGGGGCTTTCTATTGTTTCCACTTTACCACAAGGTTTGATTTTAGAATATATGGGACATATTGCAAAGATTGGAGATACTGTTTGGGCACCAGAAAGATTTTGGGTTGGAACCCAAGGATTATTCTTGGGATTAGAAGGAATTGCTATTCGAGTTGTAAATAGCAACTCTATTTTCAAGGGTAAATTTGATATCTTCTATCAGATAAAAAATAGCGATGGATGGTCTAAAGTATGTAGTAATTCAGAATATTGTGGAACTAAATCAGAAAACAAATCGATTTCGGGTTTAAAAATATGGACACAATTTTCTCATGCTGATTAGAAGAAAAAAAAACGGTTCTGTCGCAAATTACTCAATAAACTTTAGGAAGTGCCCTGTACTTCCGATAAGTAAGTATAAAGAAAAATTATCAGTAACTACTCACCCCCTAGTTCAACTTTGATCGTGGTCTTCAGCGGTCAGTCTTCAACTTAAAAATTTTTATTCCATTGATACAATATGTTACCGATACTACCGCATCGCACATCTGATTCGTCGCTTATTGAGTAAGGAGAAACTGGAGGAAATGCTACCATCATATAATTTTTTGTTATTATTACCATTAACTGGCCAACCGTCATTTTTACTGCCGTTAACTATGGATACGCGTAAGCTGCTGGCGGCCTGACGCTTGCTCATACTCCTAGCATTGTCTTTTGGTGTATGGGCCTGATGGATACATTCGCCCCAAAAAATATGGCGAAGTCGGTGCTTTTCGTCATTGAGTAGGTCTGTCTAATTTTAGGATGGGGAAACTCCATATGATTAACCCCTTTAGAAATTGTAGTCCCCTGATTCGGGCCCAATTCAATAGTCTTATTTCCTAAATCAATAAACAAATTCCCCTCTAAAACAAAGAAGAATTTGTCATCATTGTCGTGTTTATGCCAATAAAATTCTCCCTCCACTAAGGATACCGGAATTACTCCATCCACCGCAGATTACTATAACTTCAAAGAATAAGACAACATTGCACCGCCTTTTATTGGAATTGGTAGGATAATATATGAATGGCGATTGTTTCCGGGGAGAAGATAACTAAGACCTACTCCGTAGCTAGTGCCAATAGTCGCACCGGCAATTACATCGTGTAACCAATGCTGGTTATCATTAATTCTACTATAAGCAACTAACCCCGCAATGGTATAGGCAATTGATCCCAAAAATAAATTGTGTCGCACCCCCACTACTGATGCAAAGGCAAAAGCAGCAGTGGTATGCCCAGAAGGAAAAGACGTTCTGCTATCACTAGTAGGTCTTTTTTCTCTGACGGTATACTTCAGGATTGTGCAAACCAATTCCGCATAAAATGTCGCTGCAAACATTAGCGAGGCGTTGGTTTTTGCCAATTTATTCGAGGTGATCAATCCATATCCTCCTACCAATAAAAAATATGCTGCATTTGGAACTAGTTGCCCCATCAGATCGCCATATTGGGAATATTTTCCAAGTGGACGATTCTCTGTTGTTTCCTTTTGGGTGGCCTCCACAATCTTTCTATCATCATAGACATTCACGAATATGGTTAAACTAGAACCGATCAAAAAAGGGTATCGTGCATTCGTAGTAATTGGGGAAGTAAGTTCCTGCACGAAGGTAAGACCATCGGAACTATCGAGCGCAATCGAAATCATTATCGTAATGATGAATATGAAAAACCGTCTGCATGTTACAATAACCACGCCCCCCCTATTGATCTTTATCTACTATTTAAAAAATCCCCAACACCAATTACTGTAACAAGAACACCAAAGGCCTAACCATGAGGGGACTCCTCAACCAGTTCCGCACAGAAAGAATCCTCTAATGTTTCTTCAATGGCAACATACATTTCACCTAATGTAAAGAAACACTTACTTAGACCGAGACACTTAATGAAAATTCTGTTAAAGTGGCCTGCTGTTATTGTTATTGTTATTGTTATTAAGTATAAATTAATCATAAACTTGGAGAAGAAAAATGAAGAAAATGTCATTTTCAATGATTCTTATGCTACTAGCAATGTTTACAGTTGGATCAGTCAACACCGCCAATAGCTCCGGACCATGTGAGCTTTCTGGCACATGGCACCTTATGGTGACCTCTGTACGGCAACCATACATACCGCCCGACGTTAACATCCCGATCATTACCAAATCAGTACAAATTACCTTGAAAAATGATTCCCAGGGCAT
>JADGBS010000330.1 GCA_015231325.1 Oligoflexia bacterium
ATCTACAAAGCTAGGGGATGCAGTTTAAAGAGAGGTGCAGCAGTGAGAAATTTAAAAATGCGCTGTCAGCGTTAGAGGAACTCCGTTCTTAGGTATATTAGGTATATAGTGTACAAAAATCAATCCCCACTCTGTACAAGTTCTGGAATAAGCAACTACTGTTGGTATTAATAAAAAAGAAAACTCCCAGTACTGTTAGCTACTATGGAAAAAGATAAGGACGTTTCGATTCCTTGGTTAAATAATTTAAAATTAAGGTCGAAGACGCACCGAATTCATAAAAATTTAGGGTCGATTATCTGCTGTGAAAATCTATGTTAAAGATGATTTTATTTTTTGGCAAAATTTTCGATACAAGTAAATCTTCATTTTCCCCTATAAAATATATTCTTTCAATTTATGGCCTGTAATCGGATCTTCACCTTTTAGTTTTTTATGTTGTAAAATTATTGACCATAGTTGATCGAAAGTTAGCAGCTTATTTTTTAGACTATTGGCATCTTTCGTATTAATAAAACTTTGTTCTTGGGCCCTGTTAATCAATTGCATTAGTATAAGCTTATCATCCTCCGTAGGTACTAGGTAAGCGACATGGTATCTTCCTGGAATATTAAAGACTCCACCTGCTGTTTGGTCCCTAGATAGAAATTCATTATCTAGAATCACAAAATAAGGCCCGGTATTACCAGAAGAATAACTGGATGGTCCGTCGACTAAGCTTCCATAGGATCGTGAACAAAATGTTCCATCCACAAAGATATTAAAAATGTCAGCTAATGATCGAGACCCATGAGCGAGCAGACCGTCTCCTTCTTCAAAAATATTGTTGATTACTGGAAAATCACGAACTAGACTGAATGAAAAAGATCTTAACCTTGCATTTTTTTCTTGAATACGAGATTTTAATGATTGATCTGCAATAAAGGCGGTAGGATAGAAACTATCAAAAAAGCGTCTATCGCTCTCCGTTAGTGGAATATTGCTTTGAACTTTTTGTTTTATTTCGGCAAGCATATGTTTGAATTTCTCCAAGGTCGTTGTATCAATAGGTGTATCCGCAATCTTTGGCATGGTCATGATTTTCTCGGCCGAGGCCAAAACAATGGTCGATAAAAAATAAAAACAACTGGCAATAATTAAAATTTTTATAATAAATAAGATTGCTCTTTTTTTATTCCTTTTATTTAATGTTTGCATTATGTTCTCTTCCTCCTTTATTAGTCTTTGTTATTATTCTTTGTTTTCTTTTCTAACGTTACAATTTAGATAGCTCTCATTCGCATTATTGCTTCCCCCAATTGTGGACGGGCAGCAACATCTGGGTTCATCATATCAATGAGAAGACGTTGAAATTTAGCATCTTTGTCAGTAATTGTATGGGCACGCTCCTCTGAGTCTATTCTTGCATATTCATCAATATATTTGTTCATTATATATGGCATCAATTCGATGGCCCGAGCTTCCTTATTTCCTGCTGGTTGCATTTGCAGATCATCAAAAATTTCGCCGGCCGCTATTTGAATAGGTGAAGAAACCTTGAATCTCATTTCATAGATACTTGCAGCTAGAGCGAAAACATCACCCTTTTTAACGCTCCTTGGTTCGGGTACTGTTCCACCAAAAAAGCTAATCATTCCTTCCGGAGGAATGTAGCCAGCAGTTCCTCCACGACATGCGTTTCTACCATTTACTCCTGGATTAACATTGGTCAAAAAACCAAAATCAGCAAGATGATAGTGACCATCTCCATCGACAAACATATTTTCCAATTTAATATCACAATGTGCAGAACCGAAACGACCTCCGGTCTTCTGTAATATCTGTAGTCCTGTCATTAATCGCTTAGACTCATCAATAGCTTGATCTGTTGTCATTATATTTGCTTGTGCATGTTTCTTACCATCTCCACCAGGAAATAGGGTCATTGTTAGAGACTCCGCCTTTGGTGGAGGTGAATTATCTTCGCAAACGTTATCATTGAGGGCCAAAGTTTCATCTCCTTGGGCATCAGCTTTATAGGCCATAGAGAGATCTCCCTCTATACGCAGATCTGGAGCATCATTTAGTGTATTCGGGGTTAGATATACATGAGGACCAATTTTATCTAGTGGTAAAATCTTAACTGCCCTCTGAGCAGTTTTCTGTCCTCCTTGTCCTAGTTGTGGACCGGTGACCAGATAACCGTCGCCGTTTTTATGTTGAACGTACTTGACCGTCTGTTCACCTGCGATTGTTTGGATTTTAACATCAATTTGAGCACAAGTTTTATTAGCAGGTATATTAGCTTTCAGTATTGCAGACTGAGCAATTATATTATCAATGACCGTGCTTATACCGTTACATAATACTTGTTTTGGAAAGGCATCTAAAATTTTGTTACTCTTGGCAATCATCTCTTTGTTCAGTTTGGCCATCTCTTTGGCCACATCTTTATCTACTTGTTCCTCATATTGTGTTTGTAATCCCCGACCCATTATTCTATTCCAAGCTCGAGAAATTATTCCGTATTGTCCCTTGTATGCTGCTTTAAAAGCGTCCCTCTTTATTACATCCGCAAGCATCCTGGCCTTTATATTTCCTGCAGAAACCTTGGTAACTACCGCAGAGATCCCATCAGTTAGTCTATTATCTAGAGGGTTGAGTGCATCGAAACATCTGGGATTGACAGCAGAGATGGCCACACTGGCAGTACAAGCTGCATGAAGATTGGAAATAATGCTAAGTGACTGTTCGAGCAGTAATAGAATTGTCGAAATACAAAATAAACTTAGTGAGAAAAATAGTATCTTTTTAATAATCATACTTTCGTCCTCCATACTTTGCAGAAAAAAATGAGTCCTCATCGCCAGAAGTATTGCATTACGCTATCGATAACTTCATCATTTTCCTCTATTAAATTAAATCAAATATAGGCATCACAAACCCATACAGGACCTCTTATCGACAAAATTAAAAAAATATTTACTAATAAATACAAGTATTGCGAATAGATAATCTCCTCCCCAAAAAAAATGAATACAAAAGTGCATCTCTTTTATTGGGATTTAAGATCAGATTCGGCCACCCTCTTTCACTGAAATTCTCTTTGTAAAAACCCGATAAATCCACACGGTGTAAACAATGACGGCAGGGAAGGCCAGAAGGACTATGAATAACATGGTAGTTAAAGTTTTCTCTGAGGAAGAAGCATTAAAAATAGTCAATGATGGTGGCGCTAAATAGGGAAAAATAAAACCTAAAAAGAGCGCTACTACCACCAGCAAAAACATCGCCCAGCAAAAAAAGGCCAGCAGTTCATGACCTTTTCGCATATGCATTCTAGTGATTAACATCAGAATCAGCGCCACCACCGTAATAATTGCAAGCAGAATTAGTGAATGCTCTCGCAGATAGGTGAACAGCGTCCACAGGGACATGATTCCAAAAAGCACGAACGACGGAATCCACAATCGCAGAGCTCGCTGTTGCAGTTTCTGCAGCAGCGGCAGCAGCTGCTGCTGCGACAAAAGCGGAACTCGAATATTTAAATATAGTGCACCGTATGTCGCAAATAAGAAAATACTAGTTAATCCCCACATTATCGGAAACGGTGCGAAACAAGAAAACAGTGATCCATTAAAATCACCATTACCATCCACCAAAACTCCAGAAATTAGTCCTCCTCCCATGT
>JADGBS010000331.1 GCA_015231325.1 Oligoflexia bacterium
TTGGGTAGAGGATCTTGGGAGCGGCCGAGGCAGTCGCCTCACCCATCCACAATAGAAAAAAAATACTGACAACAATGATTCTCATTTCTCTCCTTCGTCTCCTGACCTCTTCTTCGGAATAAATTGTCGGCAAGAATAGTGGAAAATTTGCTAGAAATTAAAAAATTTGTGTCAATCTCTTTTTGGAATCTAAGATAAAAATTCTTCAGTCGATTAATTGAAGAGTTTTTGCAGAATTATTCATTGACAAAACTAGACAAATATTACATCGTTGACGTTGTTAGATTTCTCTTTTAGGAGACGTGCCCGAGCGGCCCAAGGGAGCGGTTTGCAAAACCGTAATTCAGCAGTTCAAATCTGCTCGTCTCCTCCATATCTTCCAGTATTTTTAGAAATATTTTTAATTTTTAAGCTTTTTTACACAAAAGGAACGAGGGCAACCATGGGTACAGTGAATTCGAATGGTACTACAACGCACGTTAATGAATCAGGGGTAGAATGGATTGATGTAACTAACACTTTGGCAAATATCGCGGATGCCAAAGCAGGCGCCGAGGGGAACGAAAAAATTACAAATGACACAAAGACTAAGAGCAAAACGGCGACAACTCGATCTTCTAAAGAAAAAAAGGGAGTTTCCGCTATTAGTAGCAGCGACAGTACCAAATCTAAATTGCGCTTAGATCTAGACTTTTCTGCAACTCCAGAAACCTATCAACGATTTATGCAAATTCTTACCCGCATTAATAACAAGGAAATAGGAAGAAAGGTTAATAAAGAGGAATTTCTAACAAAGTTACTATCGCTGATTAGCAATGACACCACTTGTGAAGAATTTATTTGGAATTTACAACGAGAGTCACTTTCTGCAGAGGAGGTAAATTCTATTCTGCATCAGCACATCTACGCATCCCCATCGGAAGAAATCTCTGGTCTAAATGATTTCCGTGCTCATAAACAGTGAATAACTATGTTCCTTGTTGGTTCTAACCGTTGGTGACTCAGTGATCGCTCGTCCATATAGGCGATAGCGATAGTTGAGAGAAATATTGGTTCCCTTGCCCAAGCGCCATATCAATCCCGTCGAAGGTCCATAATTCCAGCTGCCTCTTCCTAAATATTGTGGTCTATCCACTCTCGCTTCTTCGCTGCGCACGCCAAAGTAGTAGTCAACATATTTTTTTTCATAATATTCTACCTGCGCACCCAGATTTAACATGAGGCCATCCACCACGTTCCAGTGATGACCTAAATTGATAGCATATTGTCGACCATTGCTGTAGTTCTGAATATCCTGCTGGAAAGATAAACGTAGAAAAATGAGACGCAACTCACTACCCATACAATAAGAATACTTACGCCTAAACATGCCTTCCGCACGATAATCATGACCCATGACACTCAACTTTAGCGACAGACCCATCCACCACTCTTGCCATAAAGATAAAAAGAGTGCTGGACCACGCACTGTCAGACGTCCCCAGCTAAAACTGGCCATTGGTAACCAGTTAGTAACATACTTGGAACTATTTCCATCAAGATTATTATCTCGGCGAATATTCGTAGTAACGATAAAACCACCACCTATTCCCAATTTCAACGGAGATGATCCTCCGCCCACCACTTGTGCGTGAACAACCGTACTGCCGCCTACTTGCAATAGCATTGATAGCATTAATATCATTAACAGCATTAACAATATTAATATGACAGAACGGTTATATTTTTTAACAATCATTAGTATCATTGATATAATTATAACATAATTAATACAAGTATTACACCTAGGATTAAATTTATGTCCATCCTAAATCAGCAAAAAACCAGGGCCCTCATTGCCTGCGATAATCAAGTACATGATCTCTTGCTTTATTCGCTAGAAACTTCCTTTGCTTTTGAGGTGACGGTTGTTAATGATATCAATAAATTTGTTCAATTGATGAAAACAGCGACGGCCGCAGCAGATCCGGAAAATTCTCCCTACTCGCTCCTGGTCTGTTCTTTTACCCAGGAGGCAAATCGTCAATTGCTGCTGCCGCATTTAGAAGAAATTTTTACGTTTAAACAGATAGCAATTCTTTTAATTGGTGATGGGCCAGAAACATTATTGCTTGATACCATTAAATCCCCAACGGTAAATGCTAAATATCTCCCCATGGATAAGGCAATCCTAGGTATTAACAAATATATTATTGCTAATTTTAGTATAGACAAAAGTTATGAGGGAGAAGAATTCTCTCCTATATCATTGCCTACCCTTATGCGTTTCCAAAATATTCCTTTTCCTGTTTTTTTAAAGCTCAGCAGTCGATACCTAAAAGTCCTTTCTGTCGGAGATCGCTTCTACACGGATGACTTAAATAAATATAACAATAAAGGAATATCTCGACTATATCTGAAAAAAAGAACCTCTCGTTGGCTTTTAGAGCAAATCGATCAACAGATGGTAACTATTTTAGAAGATCCCCAAGCAGAGTTGCAACTTCCTGATCCTCCACCGGAAGTACTCACAGAGAATAATTCGCAAGAGGTACCGTTATCGAACATGCCCCTCCAGGATGAGGCGACTCCCGCTCCCGCCGTCGCCACTACTCCTGCCGCCACCGAAACAGACACAGCAGAATTAGCGGAAGTAGTAGATAGCGTCCAACAAATAAGCGAAGACATTATCAAAAATTCTATTGGCAAACCATTTCAACTTGATGATGTGCAGTTGAACACCATCAAACAAAACTTAAGTGAAACAGTACTCACAGTGAAAAAAAATCCAGAAATATTTAAACTATTAAAAATGCTGAAAATAAATCGTGACCCCGATAAATATTATGTTTCACATATTGGCACATTAATCAATATAAGCACTGCCATCGCCTCCAACATGGAGTGGCGCACAGAAAAAACTATCGAAAAATTGGTCTACGCCAGTTATTTTCATGACGTAGGGCTCTCGGAAAAACCAGAGTTAGCTTCAATTAAAACCGAAGTAGAGGCCAAGCAAAAAAATATTCCCTCAGCAGATCTAAAGCTTTTTCTATCACACCCTACAAGAGTTGCAGAATTACTGAGAGGAATTCCTGGATTTCCTGAAGATGTGCATCTTATTGTAGAACAACATCACGAAACTCCTGCAGGATCTGGCTTTCCTAAAAAAATCAATGCAACTCGGATTACTCCCATGTCAGCTGTATTTATCGTCGCACACGATTTAGTGGACTTTATCGTTGAGAATGAAACCTGGTCGATCACTGAATACATTTACAAACGTAAGGAAGAGTATCACGGAACCAATTTTCGAAAAATTATGCAGTCCCTAGAAAAAGTGAAAACGGCAAACAAGGCCTAAAGCTTACAGATATCCTTTTTTTGTAATAGTTTAGTCTGCTGAAGTGAAATTAGGAAAAATCCAGTTAGCGAGGGTAGCAACAAGCAACAAGCTGGTAGCAGTTCGGTTTGAAGTTTGTCAGTTCCCCCCCTGCCAGCACGATCGTTTGACTTTTATTTTCTAGTGTCTACTTTTTACCGAAATTCTGTAGAAGTTTATACACGCACGCAGCGGTCTGATCTAAAATCACCTCCGCATCGGAATTATCTAATTCGGCAAGGACCAGAATGGCCTGTGCCTCTCTTATAGACGCTAGCGAAATGTTGT
>JADGBS010000332.1 GCA_015231325.1 Oligoflexia bacterium
CCAGGGATGGACTTTTTCGCCGGCAGAATTTGCTCAGGCAATATACAAGGTGCTTAAAGAGGAAAAGATAGTCGATCGCAGTGAGGTGCAGGCATTTGACTTTAGGTGTTTACAGGAACTTAGAAAGCTAGACTCAAAGATACATTTGGCCTATCTAACAGAGGCGGATAACGAGGAGGACGGGCCGACCAACTTCAGACATCCAGACCCTAAAGTTGCAGGACTATGGACGGCGGGGAACTTACTTAAAGATTATGATAATTCCATTCCCAAAATGATAAAGGCACTGGCCGGCAGTAATCCAGCGTGCTGGGAACCTGAAGATCTGCAACTAAAAAAAGAGACCCTTGATGAAGCACACCAATTGGGATTAAAAGTAGTGGTTTGGACCTGGCCAGAACACGCTGGCACCACTTTTGATTATAAATTAATAGATAAGCTTATCGACTGGGGAGTAGACGGAATAATTACCGATGACCCCGGCCATTTGACGTCAATGTTGGCAGCACGAGGATACGAGGTACCACTGAGGTTTATCCTTGACTGATGAACTGATGGTGCCTGGGACTGGACTCGAACCAGCATGCCTCTCGACGTCACCCCCTCAAGATGATGTGTCTACCAATTCCACCACCCAGGCGCGAAAAAAACCAGTGCCTATACTTGTAATAGATTTTTGTCCCCTTTACAAGCAAAAAACGCCACCAAAAACTCCTTAAGTGGTCCCAAAAAGTACCTGTTCTAACCTGTTATTTCGGCATGGTCCTTGCTTTTCTAAAAGTCATGGAGTCGTTGTTTGTTTTTAACTAGAAAATTATAAGGAGGTTCTCATGCGTTTAAGAAGAGTTTTGTCGCTAGGATTTTTAACAGGATTTTTGGTGGTGTCGAGCACCAGCTTTGCCGCGAACACTGTGCCGATCACTGTTATAGGTGATCATCCAGATAAAATCCAACTTGCAAAAATCGTTGATAGTAATCTAATTGCTAACTCTAGAAAAAGCTACAACAAGGTAATTGTGAGAGTACTTAAAAATGGCAATAATCGTGAACTGATTGTTCACACCACTTATCCTGGTAAATATCTTTTCGATACTTCAAAAATTATTTTGGCCGCAAACAATTCAGTGGTGGCCGTTAATCGAGAAATTACTCTCGATCGTCGGATCATCGACGGACTAATTGGCCATCTGGTTCCCACCTGCCCAGATAGTACAGTAGATGTAGTGTTCGCCACCCCTTGCAATGACATAGCAAGTGCAGTGGATGGAGTTGAAACCGCCTGTAATACTGCAACTGCCGCTGGCCTAAAATGCAAGACCTTGATTGGAGGAGAGGCCACGGCGTGGAATTACAAAAGATATCTGGCGTGCCCTAACTTAAAGGGTTTTGGTAATATCGGACATGGAAACACAGAAAGCATCCTACTCGCCAACGGAGACGTTCTTAATCATCAGTGGTTTACAGATTTGACAAATATCTATCTAAATGGACTTACCCTCTATTTCAATTCGTGCCAAGTGCATAATTCTCCGCTTGAGCCAGCAATTATGAGCGCAGGAGATCGTACATTTGTTGGTGGTAATGTGAACTTGGGAATCGGTACTTCAGAGATGGTTTTCAAATGTTTCTGGGACGAAGTCACCGACAATCAAATGAAGATGGGAGCGGCCTTGTCCTTTTGTGAAACTAGATATTATCCAACTAGTGGAGCACACGGGATTTCAGGGGATACCGGTTTCTTCAAGCGTCTAATTATTGGACCTGTTCACCCGCCAATTAGGCCTATAGGACCAATAGCGATAACAAACATAAATTGATTAAAGTGCTAGTCCCGGCCGCCCCAACAGGGGGGGACCTGAAAAGAAAGACAACCATACATGCACACAGCTACTTCCTCCTCACAACCATCATTCTTCTAAGTTTTGCATTTGAGGCCCTCTATGACCTTGCCCGAGGAGAACTCATTCTTGGTCCATTAAACACCGCACCCGTTGATTGATGGCCACCAAGGAAAAAAACACTGAGCTATCGCGTTCGTTAAATCTGGTGTAGTTTTCGCAATGTAAGATCTGAAGATTTGGCAACGAAATTTGGCTTATATAAACATGGAGGGGGCACTTTATCCGTCAAATCTACCAAGTTTTGGAAAATTATATGGATCCAAGTTAATATCAGACTATCGTCTTAAGGACCGTGATCGAACACTTGGGCGGTCGGAGGCGGTCGGAGTAAGGAAAGTTATTATGGATGCCTTTAATTTAATCCAGACTGAGCTAAATTTATTTTTTGTTGCCAGTATAGCAGCCTCATACTCTCCTCTTCTCTCTAATCTCAATCACCATCATCACCACCATCATTTCCACTTGCCTCATTGCGCGTAATCGCAAATTAAAAGTTTAAATTTAAGTATTAATTTTTTAGTCAAGAACTAGTTCGTTCTAATGACTGTATAGCTTATAGCTGTAGTTTCTACGGAGTTTAGTATGTTTTATAAATTTATAATAAATTTATTTGTTCTTATTTTGTTAACCTTTATCGTGGTCGGTTGCACCTCTAAGCGAAGCGATGCGGATAGCAAGAATTTTATTGTTGTGGGTACTGCCAGCGGATACGCTCCTTTCGTCAGTTTCAACGAGAATAAGGAGTACGAAGGATTCGATATCGATGTTGCCAAGGAAATATCTAGGCGAATGGGAAAAAAACTAGTTCTTAAAGACCTTGGAGGAATGACTAGTCTACTTCTAGCTTTGAAGCAGGGAAAAGTCGATCTGATAATTTGGGCAATTTCGATAACCCCAGAAAGAACAAGTGAGTTTGATCTTGTCCACTATCAAGGAGAGGAAACCAGATTTCTGACAATGCTTTTTTGGGAAAGGATTCCTCCGGGAATAAGTAAGATCGAAGATTTTAACAATCTAAAAGGCCCCGCTGACCCTGGTAAAAATGTGTATGTAAGCGTTGAACCAGGATCATCCAATGAGGCGTTTCTGAGTAGATTCGATTTTATAAAAACCAAACCAATGGAAAAGATTTCTGATGCTATCTTAGATATCCGCTATGGAAAATCTATCGCCAAAATGGTTGATCCGGCAATCGTTGACAATTTAAGAAATCTATATCCTCAAATACAGGTTTTAAAAATTCCACTGACTGGCGATTGGCGAATTCTGGGTAACGGTATTGGAATAAGAAAAGGCAATGACGAGCTGAGAAAAGCGATTAATGAAGTTGTACGAGGAATGAAGAGAGACGGTTTTATTCGGACCTTATAAAAAAAGTGGGGGTTAAAATAAACATGAATATCATTGATAACGACTTCTTATTTTTTTGGATCAAGTTTTGTAAAGTTCTGTCCTCTGGACTTTTGATTACCTTAAAGTTGTCTTCGTTCGCAGCACTGTTTAGTTTTACGTTGGGGATACTGTTGGGCACTATCCGCTGCCAACGAATTAGAAAACGAATAACCCTTCTAGCAACTGCTATTGATGCCACGACCTTTATTTTAAGGGCGATTCCCTACTACGTACAATTGTTGATATTCTACTTTGTTGTTCCAGATTTTTTGGGACTAAATCTAGATGCCATGTACGCAGCAATGATTTCCCTAGGCGTTTGTTCTAGTGCTTACGTATCTCAAATAGTTC
>JADGBS010000333.1:0-1417 GCA_015231325.1 Oligoflexia bacterium
ATGTTGTTGTAGAAAAATCGAAAGTAGTAGCGGTGGAAATGGAGTATATTAAGCATAGTGGAGAAAGTGTAGCTCGGCGTTATTATTCCGCTGAACAAATTATTCCACGAACTCATCTACTTTCAAATGGTAATTATGCAGTAATGATTACCTCTGCTGGTGCGGGATACAGTCGTTTCCGAGATATAAATGTTACTAGGTGGAGAGAAGATGTTACTCGTGATTATTACGGAAACTATATCTTTTTACGCGAAATTGGAACCGATAGACAATTGCTTAATATTTTTTGCTGCGCTAAGCGGATCATACATTGCTGCTAAGATTGTTGAGTAAGGAGAAATAACTAAATCATTTTCTAAACCACGTTTTAATCCAAGACCTGGAATGCCAAAATTTGAATATTGATAAGTAAAATTAACATCCCGTTCGTTATAGGCAGATTCAGAAATTCCCCAAGGAACTGATTTCTGTGCACCATAAAGAATTTGCTTTTTAACCACAAGCCTACATGTTTGTTCTAGTAAACTGCCCACAGGAGTATTCATAACCAAGGAAGGCATCAGATACTCAAACATTGAACCCGACCAAGAAACCAATGCGACACCTTCATTAATTGGAGTTAGCGCACGGCCAAGGCGAAACCAATGCTTAGAGGAGACATCACCCTTAGCAATTGCGATAAAACTTAGCAACCGTGCCTCTGATGCCAGCAAATCGTAATAACTTGCATCTAGTGAATTATCTGACAACCTATAACCAATGGAAAATAATTTTCTACTATGCTCGTAAAGAAAATTAAAATCCATTTGCTTAAATAATTCTCGACAAAGGTTCACTAAAAAATTTATTCTTTTATTAATCCTCTCAATGGCATTAGTAGCGATATCCGATATGTCAGTAGTTGTACTTCCACTATCAAAAAAAACAAGATCTTTTCTATGACTGGCAATTTCCGCCTCAACCATTTCTGACCAATAAAGAATTTCACTATTATTAAACTCACCACGCTCGTCAACAAAGGTTCGTGATAAATCAACGAGTGTTTCTGCTTTAGATGAGAGCATTTTCCAATAAGTAAATTTGTCCAAAATAGAAGGCATTAATAAAAGTTTATCTAATTCATTAGCAGCAGCAATAATTTGTGCCTGATCAACAATCAAATTTCTTTTTTCATCTTGTACTTTTGAAAGTGAAATTGCATCTTTTAAAAGTCGGAGACTATCACTGCAAATTCCTTCTTTCGGAAAAATAAGTTTTAGTGGATTTTTTAAAATTGCCTCCAATGCCTGCGCGACTGCCAAAAGATGTCCTGCTAAATTACCGTTATCAACAGAGGAAATATAACGTGGTTCCAATGCATGTCTATCAATCGTATGGTACCAATTAAAAAAATGACCTTGGTGAACAGGCAATTTTT
>JADGBS010000333.1:1526-3617 GCA_015231325.1 Oligoflexia bacterium
TAGTCGGTGAACTGCGATGCGAAATAACAGCAACTGGATCTTCTTGGAAATTATCGGGCGGAAGAAAATTATCTTCTGCTGTTACAAAAGTGGTAAAAAAACGCCATATTCTCCTCGCAGTATTACGCAGAACCAAAATATCTGCGTCTTCTAATTTTATAATGTTCTTTTTTGATGGAGGAAGACTTATTTTCCAGGCAACCAAAGGAGATATAGACCAAAAAATTATGAAAATCACTGCTTCCACTAGTTTAGTTTGGTTAAAAAATATGACACCATATATTGATAGCAACAACACAAATATTTCAACATAGATCATGCTACGAATAAAACTTTTAAAATTTAAACTGGCAGTGTTTTTAATACTATTAGCAGTTGTCCATTCGAGTAACTTGCGCTTACTAATTATCAATCGAAAAAGGGCACGTCCAATAGCATCTAATAAAATATTGGCCAAGTGCGGTAATAGAATGATATTTAATAAAAACTGACCTAATCCCAAAAACAAATCTTCTGCAAATGATCGCAGCTGTTGCTTGAAAGAAATTTTCTTTTGATAAAAAATAATCTTAAAAAACAACGGTAATAAGGGAGAAATGCCCAAACTTAGTAGAATTAAAACAATCCAAATGCAAGTTTTTAATTCTGAAATACATAAGACAGTCACTAATAAAAACAAAGTCATCGGTGTAACCAACGAACGACGTAGATTATCAATCATCTTAAACCGTCCAATCACAGAGATAGCATTTCCTCCTCGACCCAAAATCCAAGGTAACAACTGCCAATCCCCTCTGGTCCAACGATGTATCCGTGCAAATGCCACAGTCGCATGTGATGGAAAATCCTCCACAAATTCAACATCACTCAAAAGACCGCAACGAGCAAAATTTCCTTCGAATAGATCATGACTCAACAGTCTATTTTCAGGAACTCTCCCTCTAAGTGCCTTTTCAAAAACATCAACATCATAAATTCCTTTCCCAACATATGAACCTTCTCCAAAAAAATCTTGATAAACATCTGAAACCGCCGAAAAATAGGGATCAATTCCACAAGATCCCGAAAAAAAACGCTGAAAAAGAGTACTGTCTTTGGTTACCGGAAGTGAAGGAGTTATGCGTGTTCGTAAAATTCCATAACCGTCAACAACTCTATTTAATTTAGAGTCATTACAATCACTACCATAATGATCAGAAGCAAATTGAGGATAATTCAACGGATGGGCCATACTTCCAACTAATTGAGTTACTGTCCCTTTAGGAATTTTAGTATCTGCATCTAATGTAATCACATAACGAACATCAAGTGGGATCTCAGATGTTAATGGAAATTCTACTGTATTTAAAAAGGAAGTGTCTGTCGCCCCTCGAAGTAATCTATTGAATTCGTGTAGTTTTCCTCGCTTTCTCTCCCAACCAATCCACTTTTGTTCACTGACATTCCATTTTCTTTTACGGTGAAAAATAAAAAATCGCTTTTTTCCATCAGAGGTTAGTCCATATTTCTGATTAAGGTTATTAATATTTTTAACTGCAACAGAAAGAATTTCACCATCAGTTGGTATGTGCTCACTATCCGCATCCTGCCAATCAGAGAGTAATGCTAAATGAATGGCACCATCGGGATTAGATAAATAATGGACTTCTAATTGTCTAACCTGATTAAAAATATCATTTACCTCAAGAAGCATTGTAGGTACGACCACAAAGGTTTTTAAATGAGATGGTACCCCCTTCGATAATTTCAGTCGAGGAATATGCCGTGGCCCAAAAACATCTACAATAGATCTATTAACAATAGTCAATGCGATTTCTGACGCTGGAAAAAAGCCGAAACAAGCAAGCAATAAATAAATCAGTAAACTTTCATGCTCAAAACTCGAAGCTTTTAAACATATAAATAAAAAGATTGCAGTCAAAAGTAAAATACTGCTAATATAATTTATTTGTGCATGAGCAATATACCATCGTAACAGTCTACGCCGAAGTTTAACTTTAAAATCTATTTCCTTTTCAAATTCATAACGACCAGAAGAAATTAGATAGAACCCAAATTCAATTTTTTTTTCTTCAACCTTTTGTTTATGCG
>JADGBS010000334.1 GCA_015231325.1 Oligoflexia bacterium
CTTCTCGAAAAACCGTAGATTACGAGAAATTCTCGAACTTTCGGAATACGAGAAATGTACGGGTTTTCGTTCTCGTATAGGGTAATATAGAATGCGAGAAACGATTTTTTCTCGTATCCATTGTTCCATCTCTACTATCGACAAGTCTATAATAATTTTTATTCGTTAATGATATTTTAGATGATCATTATTACCGTAAAACTCCCAACCGACAAACTAAAAAAAATGAGGCGTTTTATAGAGAAATAGAAGCTAGCGCTGGAAGGGATGTGGCCATTGGGCAGAGGATAAAAAAAGAATCAGAGGATCGAGCTGCCGAAGCGGCCAGAGATCGAGATAAAATCGATAACTTTTATAAATTTAAAACGCCAAGTGATTTACGACACATCAAACCGTGGAGGAACCTCAGGGCCGCCCGCGAAAAGCAACTGCGAACAATGGAGTGGCTCGAACGTCAACCTAAAGATTTGCCGTTCAGAGCAGAGCGCGAGTCGCTAATTGGATACGCTGATCTCCTCATTGAAGCGGCAGATCAAAGCTATTACGAAAAAGACAATGAATCTGCTGAACATTTGCTGGAATTGACAAGACAGTCATTAGATACAGTGATGGACTTCCTTCCCGGGGTCAGTTTAACGAAGGATGCCATTTCGGTGATGACTGGCATAAATCCCATAACGCAAGAGAAACTTAGTGACATTGAAAGATCGATGTTAGTCGCAAATATGTTTGTGCCTGCGGTCTTATCAGGAACGACAAAGTCGGTTAGCAAGGCAGCAAAAATTTTATCAAAGATAGTAAAAGAGGGATTGCCTGCTAGGGCCATTAATGCCGGAAAGATGATTGATATTATCAAAAGCGCAGATAGATATATCCATTCGAGCCTAGGGTCACCAGAATCTATCCGACCTATGCTGAAAGAGGTTGGTGCAATAAGCGATAAAATGATTGATTCAGCGGAGAAACTTGGACTTAAAACTGTAGGGGAAATAGAAGATCTTGTTAAAATACTTGGTTCTTCTGCCAAAGATAATTCTGAACGAGCTTTAAAAAATATTGATAACTACATCGAATCTGCACGGTTAGGATCAGGGCCTCAATTGCCTTCAAGACAAATTAAAAATTTTAAAAACCAAAAGTATTTTAATCGAAAACTTGATGAAGATGAAATATTTTATCGTTATCATGGCGAGAACAATAGAGAGGGGCGTAAGTTCATATATGCAACGAAAATTGAGTATATCGATGAACAATCACTTCGAAATGGAGCCGCAATTTTAGACGAATGGGGAGTAACTATAACTAGTAAATCAAAGATCCAGGCACCATCAGGTTCTTGGGTTAGTGAGGGGCTTGCTGCTGCTCAAAAAGGAGAGCTTACGTCAGAAATGCGTATAGGAGGCGAATATCAATCTTTATTTGCTACCCCAGATATACCTGTCAGCTGGATTTTAAATACAACAAAGGCGTTTTAAAGTGGATAAAAAAGATGTCATCAAAAAAATTGAAGAATTGATTGTAGAGTTAAAGAAGACGAATAACCCTACTATCAATTACTATGAAGGCATAATTGTAAAACTTAAGTCAATTGATAGTAAAGAACTACAGGAATCATTGCTAAATATCGCATCGCATTCAAAAATAATGGATTACGGTGGGTACAATGGGAAGGAGGGCCAACTGTGGGAAGAAATGAGTTATCTAGCTGAGAAATTGGCCAATACGCTGTAAATTCACAAAAAAAACACTGTATATTTTTTAGAAAAAAAGAGGGGTGGATCTGGCGGGTTATAACTATTTCCATAACCACTGGAATTGATAGCATTGCCTAGTCTGGCACTTCTCTCTCTCGCTAATTCATATCCGCTAGGCCCTCCACAATTTTCAAAAATACTACCGCTTGTATAATATCCACCCAATGAATCACCTCCAATGGAGGCGAAGATAAATGGTGGATATTCAGCAAAGACAGTGTTTGCTGTAAATACCGATGTCAAAAGTATGAACAATAGTAATTTAAAATTTTTCACGACAATTATCTCCTCAGCGCTTCGTTGATATGGTTACCCAGTTCAATCGTAAGATTCCCGATACCCTCTTTTCTCAATTCTTCGTCTATTAGTTTCGTTAGCTCTCTTTTGGATGGTAGGAAATTATTATAGAATGGCAGAAACCCATTATTATCTGCACCGACAAAACGTCCTTCACTGCTCATTTTACGAAGAACTTCAACAATTTTGGGGTAGTGATTATTTAGTGCTTTATTGAATTCTTGCCTGGTGAAGTTATAGAAGTCATCCACCTCCACCTTTTCAGCAGCGCATGAAGCATAGTACAGGGAAGAATCACACGAGGTGGATATCTCCCCTAGCGCACACCAATCAGTTGGATTCAATGCTGGGATTTTATATTGGTCGTGTGGCATAGAAGCTATGGCAACGTCTCTACTGTCAATAACGTCGGTGTAAACCCAGGTGTGTTGAACTGCCCTTGTTTTGCATATGCCATTCTCCTCCCAAGTACCAAAGTGATAGATACCTCTTATCTGTAGGTAAACAACTAATTTGAGATAGTTCTGCATCACCACTTCAATAAATTCTTCTTTCTTCCATGCGTTTGGATCCGAATATCCCCGCTTAATTGGAGCTAGGAATTTTATGAATTCAGCTTCTACGGGATTGGATGATCGCAAACCGATATTTTGTGGTGTACTCCACTTATGGTTTTGTTCCAAATCGATGGCACACAAGTTGATCGAGAAAAAGATTGTTAAACAGGTCAAAGCGATTTTCAATGAGTGGCCAATATGACAGCTGTCGAAAATATTAAAAGAGGACATTCAAACCTCCATTTAAAAATTAAAAGCATGGCATGATACCATCTGCGCTAAAATAAGTGTCGCAAATGTAACCAAAACTTTTTTGGCACGACAGCGCTCCTTCTATCTTTACTACGAATTCATGTCAATCACTAATTGACAGTTTTAGTAACAAAGTATTAAAAAAGTCTGGAAAAAATAGATGGATGCGGCGGGGTTGGTTATTGTAATGTAGGGTATAACTTAGAGGGAGTAAGAGACAGGTACAGGAATCTGCGTAGCGCGCAGGGGTCGCACAAAAATGAAACTCGATACTAAAAAAGTTAGTGCATCGTCAGCAAAAGAAAATAAAAAAGTAGAAGTCTCGGATGTGACTCCAGCCGAAAACAATCCCCCTGGTGAAAAGGTCTATATCCGATCCGCCATCTACAAGAACGGAAAGATCGTCAATAATCAAGTCATTACCGTCAGCGCCACTGAGGCCGCTGCCCTCGTAAATAGAAAGATTGCGGATTATGTGTAGCGATTGTTGAAACCTTGGGCATCAAGAAAATGCGTCGATTTTGATTTCCGATGCCCTTTAGTAAAAGTGGTTAGCAACTAACCGTCGGAAATTTGAGAATTATCCTAGGTAAACAACCGCTCAGAAATAGCATCCAGTAGCTTGTCAATCACTCGCCCCTAAAGGAGCGAGCTTGTGAAAACAGGTTCGAGATTGACAAGGAGGCATTTTACAAATGCAGAAGTTGGTTAAGAGATGCGCCCCAAAGATTTGGGGTGCGCATACATACAC
>JADGBS010000335.1:0-2983 GCA_015231325.1 Oligoflexia bacterium
GAGGTCGTGTTGGTGGATGCTCCCTTTATGTGAGGGTAGGCAAATTTTCCAATGTAAAGGTTACTTCCATTTAAGCACATTTCAATTTTTATTCCTGGTCCTTTGTTCTTGTACAGGAGCACGTTTTTTTTTGTATTTCTGACTAACAAAAAAATCCCACTGTATCCCTGATTGTTCAAATCAGTATACAAGACATTTTGTTCGTCATACATAATGACCTCTGGCACAAAATAGGGATTTGTTGCACTGCTGATGGATATATTAAACTTACTGCTAAATTCTTTCATGTTTAGTGACTGGAAATGAATTGTCTTTTTTTGAGGTTCATAGTAAGACACCCAATTGTCGTTGAGATGCATTTTAGGGGAAATTCCTTGTCCAATTGCTGTCGGTGTTGTTCCACCAAAATCGAGGACATATAAAAAGCTGTAAGAATTTTCGTTGCTGAAAAAATAGAACGGATCTAATTCAATGATAATTTTTTTTCTGGATGGACTTGCTAATAGAGTAAAGTTTCCGTCAGTAGGAGCAGTTAGAACTGCTTTCGTTGAATACTTTGATGAGAGCATCAGCGTAGAAGGTCTTCGTTGGTAATAAGTGTAATTACCATCTTGTGAAATAAAGCATAACTTTGCTGCCGATTGTTTGGTGGCCCAAATGGGTAATTTTGCACTGTAACCGTAAGTAGACCTTATGGTGCCAGCAACAAAAATGATCGAGATCGCAATAGACAGGATAGGCCGTACCCGAAGAAAGTTGCGGGCAAAGTCATGGGTAATGCTGCGGGTAATGCCGCAGGTAATATCACGATTATTTGCTAATTTTGATCGCATAAAATGTCCAAGTTTTTAAAGGATGGGTTTCTTGGTAACTACGGACGGCGCTGTATAATTGATTCCAATGAATTATTCTTGGAGAATGAACATCGTCAATGGCGCTTCTGATAATAAGCATTTTTTCGTCTTCTTCTTCAAAATATCCGTCAACAATAAAAGGTAAAGGGGAGCATTGATTCATTGTTATTTTTTTAAAAAAAGAGGGTAAAAGATCTTCAGCACAACCAATTCCATGCATGATGATGTCAGGTTCTTCGTTGAAATAATACTTGAATTCAGTTATGTTTCTTACTGGAAATTCTCTGTTCTTTGCGAGTTCTTTTATAAGATAGCTGATGGAATATTGTTCGTTTGCTGTTGATGTGGAGAAATATCTTGCCAGCATTCCAGTGTTGTATTTGATACTATTAATTTTGCGATCATCAAAAATGATTTCCTTTGGACAATACCCCCCAGTGCAGTTTTTTTCATCATAAATTAAAAAGCAGCCTTTTTTGAATTTTAAAAGGATTGGTCGGTAATCTTTTTTAGCAATAATGTTACATTTTAAATTACTTTCGGCGCCTAGGGATGATGACAAAATTTTGGCCACTACTTTGTTTTCGGCATATTCGGAAATATTTTGGTCGTCGATATTACTGATCCCCCTGTTTTCAGGAAAGAAGGGAGAACAATTTTCTCTACCGTGAACTTTATTGTAATAGCATAAACTGTAGCCCCAGAGCTTTTCTGCACTAGTGAGAAATATTAATTTGTAAAAATTAAACCAGGCGTTGCTAGCGCAATTACTAGAATTTGAATTGTCTTTCCAACCATAAAGGTGGTGGAGAATGCGATTGGAATTGGTTATTCCTGGATATGCGATCCATGTAGGACAATCTTGTTGTTCATTGCGCAGTCGAGATTTTGTTAGCGCAAGCGAAATTGCTCGGCAGCCGGGTTTGGGATTAAGACTGGGGTAGCTTTTTGCTCCCAAATAGTGACAGAGCTCATCCTTTTCTTCCAAAATTTGGGCGCACTTGGTGAGGTCACTCTTGTTGATTTTGTCGACCTTGTCTCCTTTGTCTCCTTTATCGCCTTTATCGCCGCTATATAGTATTTCTAAACAGCGATAGTGCAGTGGTGCTGCCCCTTTTTCTCCACTGAGAATTTTATTCCAATAATATGGTGAAATATATTTACCGCAAAATCCGTCCTTGTTTTCTAAGTTTTGGCATAATCCTATGATGTAATTATATTGCAGCTCACTGAGAAAAGATCTGATCTCTTTACCCAGGGATGATTTTTCTTTGGCCTCTTCTCTGATAAGAATCTTTGCAATTTTACAAAGATAGGGAGTGTATAAATTTTGCAACCAACTTTTAAAATAATCAGTACATTCGTCCTCATTTTTTGGAATTTTAAAGTTTATATTTTTTAGTGTGTTGTTCATATTTTTTAAATTAAAAAGGGCACTAATCTCTTTGTTTTTAAAACATTTTTTACGATAAATATTTGCTAAAAATACTCGAGTGGGGATAGCAGTTGTCGCTTTAATTCCTTCCTGATTTACAAGATCCACAAGTACTAAGTTCATTTTTTCATTTATGTCATTGCTGATTTTTAATAGGTTGTTATCCAGTAGTGCATAGAACATACACTCATCTTTGGATGATAACATTAAATATTTTTTCTCAGTTTTCAGAAGAATTCGATTTAAAAATACTGGATTTAGGGAGACTGAGCGCATTTTTAATAGATTATCAGCGATGTTGGTAATGTATGTGATGTTTGCACTATTTTGATTTTGATTTTGATTTCTATTTTTTTCTGAATTTCCTTTTGTATCTGCAGTTATTCCTGCTTCCGTCTCTAAATTATCTTGATCTTTCCAAATTTTTGTAGAGAGAAATTCTTTCTGCATTTTATCAAATAATATGCCCTCGGTTTGTAGGATTTTTTCCAAACTGTAAACAATTCCGGGGACTGCAAAATTATCTATTTTACCTTCTTCAATGATGTCATCGGCAGCGTTGACGGTAAGAGCAAGGAAAATTAAAGTTAAATTTAAAGTTAAATTTAAAGTTAAGATTAAATTTTTATATAAATATTTATGGAAAAATTTTTTCCACAAGTACTTCCGCGATGTCTTGGATAGAAACTTCATC
>JADGBS010000335.1:3069-3610 GCA_015231325.1 Oligoflexia bacterium
ATCTGGCAAAATGGACAAGCTGTAACCACTTTTTTTGCTCGGGTGTCCATAATCTCCTTTAGTCGATTATGGGCCAAATGCTCACCCTCTGGCAACTCATACCACATGTTTCCGCCGCCCATTCCGCAGCAAAGAGATTGCTCTCGATTGGAGGTCATTTCTTTTGTGGAAAGATTTAGTCCCCTTAATACGGTCCTTGCGGCATCAAAATCGCCATGATGACGCCCCAGGTAACAAGGATCGTGATAAATATAGTGACCAGTAGAGTGATAAGTAGACTGATAGGTAGGGGGGGCCAAAAGGACATTGAATATTTCTTGCAATAATATTGTGTGTGGAATGACCGAAAATTTACATGGTGTAACTGCATGGGCAAAAGAGGGATCCTCGAGCAGAATGTTGTACTCTTTTCCTATTGTATGTAAGCAATGTGGACAGTGAGTCAATATTTTCTCAAATTGGTATTCTTGTAATGTTTTTATATTATTGATCGCCACTTCTTGGAATGAGTATTCATCACCAAAACGTCTGATGGGATCTC
>JADGBS010000336.1 GCA_015231325.1 Oligoflexia bacterium
GGTGTGGCCATGGGGATAACAGGAACGGAGGTCTCTAAGGAAGCAGCAGATATGGTTCTTACCGATGATAATTTTGCATCCATTGAAGCTGCCGTTGAAGAAGGTCGATGTGTCTTTGATAATCTTGTTAAATTTATAAGTTGGACAATACCAACAAATCTTGGCCAAGGTTTGGTAGTACTGTTAGCGATAATTTTTAATGTGGCCTCTCTGCCACTTTTGCCAGTACAAATTTTGTGGATCAACACAACAACGGCCATACTTCTAGGGTTAACTTTGGCATTTGAAAGTAAGAGCGCAAACATTATGCAACGACATCCAAGAAAACCAGATACTCCGATTTTAACAAAGGAGTTAATATTTCGAATAGTGATTATTTCTTTATTTTTAGTAACAGGTTCTTTTGGACTTTATGAATTTGAATTATATCATGGAGCTTCCATAGAAGCGGCCAGAACTGTAGCAGTAAACGTATTTATCGTAGTACAAACTGCCTATTTGTTAAATTGTCGTTCCCTAACACAATCCATGCTTGCGATGGGAATATTAAGCAATAGATGGTTATTAGGTGGTGTAAGTTTAATGTTTATTTTTCAATTTGCATTTGTCTACTCACCAATAATGAACAAACTCTTTCATACGGCCCCAGTTTCTTTTGCCTCGTGGGGACGAGTAATTTTGTTAGCATTGGTAAGTTATTTATTTATTGAACTAGAAAAATGGATTAGATATCGCCATCAATATAAAAAAAAATAAGTATGGTGGTCTCAAGGGAATGAGTAGAATAACAAATTGATTAGAATTTTTTCATATCCTCCTTTTAATGGGTTCCTATATTAAGTGGTTCTTTGTTATATCTACTCTTTCCCTATATATCTAAAAATAGATTTTGCACCAACTAACGATCATTCCCCTCATCTTCATTTTCAGCATTTTCATCAGCAACAAAAGTCAAATTCCAACTCATGATCGTTTCTCCGACATTACGTTCATAATTGTATTTTGAAATAACTTTGCTGCCACTTAAGCTTTTAGAGGGAGTGGTCGGATCGATGTAAAAGGTAGCTGTTGCTTTTCGACCAAAGAATTGGTGTTTCTGAGTAACAACATTTGAATTTCTGTTATCATATTCACCATCACAACCTCCAGAATTAGCTATTGAATTAGACAAAGTAACATTGGCACTATAAGGCCCTTGATTAGCAATAATCATAAAGGTGTCATTTAAATCTCCAGTTGCCGACATCTCTAAACTCCAATTGCGTGAAGTTACGTTATCAACAATTGAAGTTGAATTTCTTTCGTTAATTGTGATAGGTGCAAAACGATGTCCATCAGGGTTGTCTCTTGGTGGTGGACAATAAATCTTACCATTAGCAATAGTAGCTTCAGAACTATACTCATCCAACTCTATTTTGGAGGTTGCTGGATCTTCTCTCTTTTTAGGAATATTAAATATGATTTTTGACTTACTCCTATTCGTTGATCTGACTTCTCCATCATAACCAGTTTCACTTTGAGCGGAACCAAAAATTTTATAAGGTTTTTCACTGCTACTTTCATCACTCCCCTGAATAATCACTGTACCTGTCCAACGGCCGGCCGTTGGTTTTTTCTTAAAATTCCAAACATAGCGATGACACTTTTTAAATGTTTTTCTAGTTGGTCCAATATTATCGACAATATATGGATCATAAACACTTTTCATTCCAAAAAACCAATAATATTCATCACCACCAGTGCCATCGACATCTTCACAGGTAAATTCAGTACTGCCAGAGATGGCGTTCTTATAAGGTGAAATTCCGGTTTGAGAAAAGTTAATTGGTACATCTACAGATTGTTGCGGAAGTGGTTCGGGAAGCAGACTGAAAAAAGTACAATTGGGAAGAAGTTCATCTTTGCTATAGTTGGCCATAACTGGTGCATCACCGTACAAAGATATCGTATATGGATATCCTTCTGCAGTTTTTTCTTCAAAGATAATACTAAAGTCACCTTTATTTTCAAAGAGTTGATGTTTTCCGTATTCACCACTTCTAACTCCCATAGAGTTTAATATCCCTTCACATGAGGAGACTTGGCCACCTTTAATAATTCGTTTTTGTTCATTGTAGTGCCAGCCGCCTAGAGCATAGACATTTAGAAGCGAAGAATCTCCAAAATGAGAGAAAGTTATCCATCTATCAAAATGAAAAGACCAACTGACATCTATCCTTGTTCCCTCTGATCTAATATCGTTAAGTGGGCCCTGATATGTGGTATGAGTAATAGTTTCACCTAGAGAATCGCCAAACGACTCTACTATTGTTATCGAGCCCTCCCAAGAAGATTTTTCATCTGGTTCGGGTAGAATAATTTCCGGAACATCTCTTTCATATGCATTGACAGGAGATATAAAAAAGCTAGTGTTGTTTGCAATCAGAAAAAACATAGTTAAAAAGAGTTGAGTTGAAATCTTCATATTCATTATATTATTCGTAATGTTATTCATAATATTCATAGAGAAATCCTTATTGTCCAATTAATGTTTTTATCTCCAATTATCTTATTGCCACTTATAGGCAAATTAGAAATTTCATCTGAGTTATAGTTTTGATTTGTATATATCTTTAAGTCAAAATTATCTTCAGGAAATTGCCATGGAATTTTATAATCTCTTATTATTTCATTGCTTTTTGAAATACATGCCAGTGGAGGTTTTTGATATAATATTTTTTCATTACGATTAAATGTAGTGGCGGCAGGAGCAGGAATTTTAAATTTAATTTGAATTCTATTTCCAGTTTTATTGGCCATTACAAGAAGAGGAACATCTATTTTAAAGTTATTTATTTCACCTTGATCTGTAATTTCCTTTTTGAAAGGGATAGCGGCCGTAAGTGTTTGAGGATTTGGATCACTTGAAACACAACGCTGATTATCTACTCCTTTTTCAGTTTTCTTAATAAGAATTTTTTTACTAACAACAAAAGTTGCTTGGTTCTTTTTAATATTAACTATCGTTTTTTCAAAGAATGTATCACTATCTTTTTGGGATACCTCAATGCTGCCTTCAGTAATAGTGATCGGTATCGTAGCGTCGTATTCTTGGGCCATTACTAAGTTTAAACTAATAAATTTTGTAAAAATTAATTCAGAAAAAATTACATAGAACAATAAATAGCTTATCTTCATAAATCTCCTGTTGGATAATGGTTGGATAAAAAAGATGCTGGTAAAATAACCTAAATTAAATAAAATGTAACTGCCCTAATTAAATTTTCCAAATTCAGTCATTTTTTTATTATTACCAACAAGTAGAGTACGTCTTATATAATATTTAACATTGTTGTCTTCATCCTCATCTATTATGTCTCCAATAACTTCTTCTAAGACATCTTCAAGGGTAATAATTCCCTCTGGATTTTGTTCGCTCCCAACAATTAAAATATGAATTTTTTTCTTTTGCATTAACTTTAGGGCCTCGAGCAACTTTGCTTCTTTACTTATAAAGTGTGGTGGTCTAATAAAACTAACCCAATTGTCTGCTACTCCACTTTTAAATAGATTCAAAAATTCTTTAGAGTGCAA
>JADGBS010000337.1 GCA_015231325.1 Oligoflexia bacterium
TAGAGAGGCCATGTTACAGCTTCTATACACCCAAAATCGACCACTCACCCACCAAGAAATAATTTCAAGAAAAACTTTTGCATCATTCGATCGAGTAACTATTTATAGAACATTAGACACTCTTCAAAAAGTTGGATTACTTCACAAAATACTTGGATCTGATGGAGTTTGGCGTTTTTGCGCTCATAAATATTCAAAAGAAACAAAATGTGGAGGAAATCATATTCATTTCTTTTGTAGTGAATGTAATCAAATGTGTTGTATGCCAGAACAACCACTTCCTTGGATTAATCCACCGAAAGGAGCAAAAATTATTAGCAAACAATTGCTCGTACATGGTCTTTGCGCTACTTGTGCTTCAAAATTAAAAGAAAAATAATGTTACAAAGAAAAATTATCATTATAAAAACATAAATTTACATGGATGAACGATGTTTAAATTATACACCTTTATTGTCTTTACTTTTTTTATCTCTACTGTGAATTATTCTTTTGCCTCTGACGTATCCAATAGTCTACTTATCTTTGCTGGTGCTGCCAGTAAACCACCTACGGAAGAAATAGCGAAAGCATTTGAAAAAAGTAGCGGCATTAAAATTGAAATTATATTCGGTGGATCTGGATTTGTTCTATCTCAAATGCTTCTTGCTAAAAAAGGAGATATATATTTTCCTGGGTCTTCAGATTTCATGGAAATTGCAAAAAAGAAAGATGTAATTTTTGCTGATTCAGAAAAAAAAGTAGTGTATTTGGTTTCATCCATAAATGTTAGGCATGGAAATCCTAAAGGGATAAAAACCTTAGATGACTTAACAAAACCAGGAATAAAAATAGCGATTGCTCGTCCTGATAGTGTTTGCGTTGGTGCATACGCAGTCGAAATAATTGAAAAAAACCTTTCTGCCGAAAAAATTAAATTACTAAAAAACAATATTATTAACTACACTGAAAGTTGTGAAAAAACTGCAACAGCGATAACTCTCAATATGGCAGACGCTGTTATTGGTTGGAGCGTTTTTAAATACTGGAATCCAGAAATGATAGAGACAATCCCTTTTAATGTCAAAGAAATCATTAGAATCGCTTACATTCCCATTGCTATTTCCAAATTTACAAAAAATCAAAAATTAGCACAAAGGTTTATCAATTTTGTTTTATCTCCAGAGGGAAAAACAATTTTTAAAAAACATCACTATTTCATGGAACCTTCTGAAGCAATAGAATATATTGGAGCATCAAAACCAGTAGGAGGTGAATATATTGTTCCGAAGAATTGGATCGAAAATTGAACAACAAAGCTTTCAAAAATTCATTTATTATATGTGCATTTATGACATTCGGAATTTATTTTATTCTCATATTATCACTTTTCTATTTTCTTAAACCATCTACATCTTTTGCCCTTTTACTATCAGATCGTGCGCTTTATTCTTTAGCACTAAGTTTATTAGCAGCAACTATCGCAACAGCAATGTCAGTTGGCATAGGTCTCCCCACTGCTTATGCCCTGTCACGATACAATTTTTTCGGAAAAGAATTTATAGACACTTTTCTAGAACTTCCGATGGTTGCCTCCCCTGCGGCACTGGGAGCAATGCTGCTAATTTTTTTTAATAATCCTATTGGTTCATGGATTAACAGTCATGTGAACTTTGTTTTTACTGTGACCGGAGTAGTGTTGGCACAATTCATAACCACCTTGGGAATTGCAACCCGTTTAATAAAAACAGTTATTGATGAAATACCTACTCGCTATGAAAACGTGGCCAGAAGTCTTGGAGCTACTCCCCTAAAAGCTTTCACAAAAGTCACACTCCCTTTAAGTAGGAAAGGTATTATTTCGGCATCTATTTTAACTTGGGCCAAAGCATTTGGTGAATTTGGAGCTACAATTACTCTGGCCGGTTCTATGCCAGGAAACACGGAAACACTACCAATCGCCGTTTTCATGAGGTTATCAGCAGCAGATATTGAGGGAACAGTAATAATGATTTTAATTCTTATTGGAATAGGCCTTGGATTACTCTACTTCTACAAAATGTTTGCAAAGAGATTTCCATATGCTTGAGACAATAAATCTTTCTACTAGAATTCAAAATTTTTATTTAAATAATATATCAATTTCTGTCCCCGAAAACTCCATTCATGTAATTCTAGGACCTTCTGGTAGTGGCAAAACGGTATTACTTGAAACAATTGCAGGATTTAATTTTAATGTAAAAAACTTATCAGGACAAATAAAATTGAATGGGACGGATATAACTAATTTTCCAGCAGAAAAGAGAAATTTTTCTTACGTTCCCCAAGATTTGGCCCTATTTCCCCATTTAAATGTTGAAGATAATATTTTTTTTAGTCACAAAATCAAAAACCCTTATAATATTGTCTCTGATACCAATAATTTCATTAACAAAGAATTCGTAACTGTGCTTGCTAATAATATTGGAGTAATCTCACTTTTTAAAAGAAATATTAATTCTTTAAGTGGAGGCGAACGACAAAGAGTAGCACTTGTACGGGCCTTGGCCACCGGTAATCGCCATCTCCTTCTTGATGAACCATTTAATGGTCTTCATCCAGGTATGAGAAAAGAGTTATGGTTTTTATTAAAAGAGATGCAAGAAAAATATAAGCTTACAATTATTATGATAACACATGATCTTGAAGAGGCCTTTTTCCTGGGTGATTTCATCTCTGTGCTTATTGATGGCCAAATCGAACAAAGTGAATCAAAACAAAAGGCCAGAATACCTAAAACTCTTGCTGTGGCCAAATTGTATGGGTTGAAAAATATTTTTAATGCAAAAATTGATAAAAGTTCTGGCATGTCTATTATTAATATCCCTGAATTAAAAATATGTTTTTCAGAAAAACAATTGCAGTTTAGCTACAATGAGATTGGAGACAAAAACAGACACGAGAACAAGGTTTTTAAAATCGGAATTCGGTCTGAAGATATTATTCTTTATGATCCAGAAAATACTGAGGCCATCAAAAAGATTAATCCTGAAATCCTAGATATGCCCACACTAAAGGGAAAAATTACTTCTTATTTCGAGAAAGATCACTCAGCACTTATTCTATTTAAACCTGACAATGCCAATGTTTTCATTGAAGCTGAACTGGTCTATCATAAAGCCAGAAAATTATATACAGAAGTAAATAAATTAGCGTCCTTGGCCATAGATACAAAATACATTTTTCCTATTTTTGTATAAATCAATAAGCAACAGGCCCACAAACAGGACAATCATGCATTCTTAGAGGTTTTTCTAATCCACTTTGGCGAAGAAGATTTGTGTCTTGAAATATTTTTAATGTCGGGCCATCGGCCATAATTTCACCTTGATGAAGAACAATTGTTCGCTCGCATAAATCGAGTGCCATATCCAAATCATGAGTAGCAATTATTTTGGTGTGCTTAAATGTTTTTAGCAAATTGATTAACCTTCTTCGAGATAATGGATCTAAACTGGAGGAAGGTTCGTCCATCACCAAAACATGAGGAGACATCACTAACACCGTTGCTATTGCTACTGCTTTTTTTTCCCCTTGAGAAAGCTTATATGGAG
>JADGBS010000338.1:0-1605 GCA_015231325.1 Oligoflexia bacterium
AATCGTTGGGAGAGAAGGGACTTGATTGCAAAAATCGACGCTGACCTCGCAGCAAAGGCCGCCGCAGGACAGGCATTGCGTGACTTTAAACCGGAAGCCGGAGTAACTAGCTGGCAAAATCCCTTAAGTTTCTATACCCGGGCCAAGAGCGAGGCCACCAAAGTTATGAAGGTGGAAGTGGAGTTAAAGATTTTGTCGGAGCTTTCCACGGAAGATGCTAACCGGCCAACCAAAGCGATGATCGCCGCCGAGAAGGCCGGTAAAGGGAAGTACACCAAAATGAATCGCATCTATTACGATCTATACTTAAACGACGCCGGCGAAATTCTCGAGGGTGACATGACTGGTGGGGATTTGGACTTCTTATGGTTTGCTGCCGGAAAAGGGGCCCAAGAACACCGTCAGGAAGGCGACCCCCACCTCCGTTACGACGTTGTAAACGAGCTCGCGACAGAAGCATCGAATGCCACAGTAACAGCGCCGGCAACGACCCACCCTTAGCACTAGAAAAACGGGTACCAGTTGTACCAACTGTTGGCCCAACTCCATCGAGAGACATACTCCACTTTTTAGAGACCTCAATGGTGGCCAGGTACGGAAACCTCAGCTTGGCCCCCGCCCCCCCATTTTTCTGGCGTGCACACCCTTGCACCAGCACAGAACGCGAATACAAAAAGCATTTCGGTGTGTGCAGCTTGCTGATTAACCTATAAAAAAGTTACCCAATGGTCGCAGTCGCCTCTCTGGCGTAGTGTAGCAGCTGCGCTTGCAGGAGAGGCGACAGTTCCATCTTACTTGCCATCGAAAATGGTTCAATGCCCATGATAGTGACCGGCGGGATGTGATAACCGGTCTCCTGCGCCAAGGCCACCACCTTCAAGAGATCACCCTCGTGGGTGCTTATGTTCGAGAACTCTCGGGTGTCGATCGATACCTCCGACAAAGAGAACACTCTATACTCTCCGGGGGCCAGGCCCATCCGAGTGGCATCCACGAAAAGAATCGACTCCACATCATCTCTAAAGTAACTCAAGACATTTAGAAGATTGCCGCCGATCTCGATCGCCTGAACCCCAGCAATGACTAAAAGGTTATTCTCGTGAATGCATTCGATTACCTTAATGCCGACGCCATCGTCGCCCATGGAATAGTTTCCGATTCCGATTATGAATTTCAGACGAAATTTACCTTGAGGTAGTGAGTTGAACAAGAAATACAAGGATCATAAGCTCGCACCAACATTTCTAGAGCTAATTCTATCTCCTTTTCACTTTTATTTTCTGCTAGCAATATTGGAAGATACTTGTCGAAATCATTTTGAATATTAGCATGATTTTGAGCAGTCGGAATTACACAATTTCCTTGTAAACAAAATCCCTGCTTATCGTATTCATATTCATGGTAAAGAATTCCTCGAGGTACCTCTACTGCATTTATTCCTCTTGAGAATTTTGTAGGTTCTAGCACTGCTTCGTGTTTGATTCCTTTAGTAAGGATTTCATCCAGTAATTCAATACTACAATAAATGTCATTAAAAAGCTCAATCGCCTGTGCGATGATATTCCAGTAAGGGTTACTGCAAAGTGGTTTCATCGATAAAATATT
>JADGBS010000338.1:1683-3548 GCA_015231325.1 Oligoflexia bacterium
TATGCTTTGCCGTCGAGATGGGAACCACATATTCGTTTGCAACTTGTAAATAGTTATTAACTTCATGGTGTTCGATTTTTCCGCTGGGAAGTGTAGTCTTTATATTGCCATCATAAATCTCATATTCTTTATCAGAAGAGAGAGATACATATTCAGTCAAACGTTCAAATTTAGGAATTGCAGGAAGTAGTTCTACTAAAGTGTTGGCGGTTTTTTCTAAATCGTCCATTGCACTCTCCAATTTATTTTTTAATACTCGCATCTCACTTTCTTTGGGATATTCTGCAAATCCACCTGCGAGAATAGTAGTAGGATGGGTTGTTCGTCCAGCAATAAGAGATCCCCATTCGTGAGCAAGTCGTTTGAGGCGTAATGCTCGCTTAACTATTTCACCATGAGTAGTCAGCAATGGAAAAACAGAAGGGGCCCCCAAAAGATCTGGTGCTGCTAAAAAATAAATATGTAAAATATGAGAATCAAAATTCTCGGCATGCTTTGCAATTTTACGAAGTTTTTGAGTTTGCTCAGTGGGAATAATCCCCAGGGCATCCTCGGTGGTCTTAACCGATGCCAATGTATGCCCTATAGAGCAGATTCCACAAATCCTACTGGTGATCCTCGCAACTTCACTATAGTGTCGTCCGCGGATCATCGCCTCGAAAAAGCGTGGGGCCTCAGGAATTTGCCATTCGCACTTTTCAATTTTACCTTCTCTAACGTTAACTACAATATTGCCATGTCCTTCTACTCGAGTGAGATGGTGGATGTTAATATTAATGTCTTTATTCGTTGTTACTTTTGCTTCCGTTTTCATATCACCTCTTTCCAGGGCACAGAATCACTTCTAAATGCAGCGTTATACATTCTAGTCATCTGATATGCTCGTTCATTTGAAAATTGTCCTCTTTCGATTAGTAACTTTTCTAATGCTTCTAAATTGGGATGATCAACAAATCCTCGACAGGCCTCGCATGGAATACCATCGGCCGGGCAGGGAGCTCCACATCCTGCTCTCGCAACTACTCCCAAACAATGCTGCTTAAATTCATAACGGCAAATAGTGCCTCGACGTTTGCATTCCATACAAACTGGATAATCGTGAAGGATTGGAACTTTTTCATGAAATAGATGATAGAGTATTTGTAATAACTCAGATTTCTCTAAGGGGCAGCCATGTGAGTAATGATCGACTTTTATTATTGCTGAAATAGGCAAAGCGGGCCCACTCTCTAAACATGGAAATAAAGCATCATCTTTATATACATATTCCTTGTAATCCAATTGATGATTTTTAAGACAATTGATTCCACCGATAGTTGCACAAGCACCGTAAGCAACCACCGTATGCGCTCGACTACGTATATCTTCTAAGCGTTGTCGATCTGATTTTCGGGTATAACTTCCCTCTATTAAAGCAATATCAATTGCCATCGCCGTGTCAGAAGTAAACTCTCGACCTTCTACGACTTCAAAGTGATTCAGAAATTCTGATAAAATCTCCGCTCCTAAATTTAGAAATTCTATCTGGCATCCCTCGCAACAAGCAAAATCAAAAAAGGCCACCCGTAATTTTTTCTTGTTTTTTCTGACCTGTTTGTTTTGGGTCATGTTATAACGCCTCCTGCAGGTTTTTTATTTCGTCATAAGCAAAAACCGGGCCATCCATGCACAAATATTTGTCATTGATTTGGCAATGCCCACACTTACCAACTCCACATTTCATTTTTCGTTCCAAATCAGCAAAAATATCACCATGAGGTATTCCAATCTTATCAAGTTCAGCAATGACAAATTTAAACATGACGGGAGGTCCACAGATCACCACCTTAGTGTCCGGGGTAATTATGGCTTCTTTAAAAAGAGTA
>JADGBS010000339.1 GCA_015231325.1 Oligoflexia bacterium
CCAAAACAAGCGATATGTCACGCAGCTTTTTGCCAAATCTCATGTATGCCTCCTTAATGTTTCAGTACTATCTCAGTAGGCAACCCTTAATCCTAAGTTGGCACCCCAAGTGTTTTGTCCTATCCCATGATTTATTTGTGCATAAAGTTTCACTAACCAAAAATTCAACTGAGTTCCTGCAAACCAGCGAGCATTCATCGAACGAGGTTTTCCCTCTCTCCCCAAATCAAGGGTGGTGGTCGCGTTTATACCATTAATATAACCGGTACTATCTCCGGCAGTGACATTACCGCCTACGTTAGCGTTAGCGGTAGATTTTCCTCCATTGAGATCCATCCCCAGACCACCAAAAAAAGTTAAGAAATAGAGCAGCTGAACGTTGCTGGAAACCTCGATAGGGACAGTCCATTCTGAAACTTTTGCTCCTGCTTTTACTTGTCCGGCATAAGTGGCGGTCAATTGTGGATTTGTACTAAGACCAGGAATAGATGTTACGGTTATCGTTTGTTGTGTACTTTTATTTAGATCTTGAATATATGTCAGGTCCATTGACGCAACATCCAATCCGGTGGTGATATCAATTCCTCCCCAACGGAAAAAAAAGGGAAAAGACATGCCTCCGAGAATTTTGTATTGCGCATGCATACCGAAATTTGATAATTTACCGGTTAAATTACTTCCCAATTTAGGAATACTCATCTTCCATACGTTCATAAAAAGAGACAACTTTTTAGGGTCAAATATTCCCATTGTTGGTAGCGGAAAAATTCCCAAATTGATTCCGCCCATAAGTGAGAGTTGCGCTCCAAAACCACGAAAGTGGTTAGCGTTAACTTTTCCAGAAATTAAATCCGAAAATGAGTTATTGCCTACATCAACACCCGCCCCTGCACCTACTCCCACCACAAAGACATCCGGATCGCTGGCGTAGTCAACACCTAATCCCTTCAGCGCGATGACTCCTGCATCCGACATTCCTCGTAGATAACTATCACTACCGGAGGTATCTGGTAGTTTAGTATTTACATCATTCTCTAATGTTTGAAATACGGTGTCGATCTGGGATTTAATTGCGGCAATACCCGAAATGTTTTGGCCACTGATTGTTCCATAATTGGTAACTGAAATTTTAAATGGACCGGAGGCAAAGGTTAGTACTGGAAAAAGTGATCCTAGAATAGCAACAACAACCATAATAAGTAACATTTTGAATGACTTACTGAATAATATACTAAACGACTTCGAACACATATCCCCTCCAATTATAAATGGAATGTTTTCTCATCTTTCCTGTTCATTTACTGTTCGTGAACTGTTCGACTGTTTGATTATTTGATTATGACAAGAAAAAAGGCCAATTGACAACCCAAAGGGGCATTTATAGGTATAAAAATTTTTTATGATAATTCGAAGGTAATACTTGAGTTATTTCATCTTTTCTTTAATAACCCGAAGCGGATCAACTCGGCGGTAGAGATAAACTCCGCAAGTTTATCGAGGTTAACGAAATTGCCCAGGACTCCAACGAGATCGGTGCTTATTCTAGAGATAAATGCATTTTTATATTCGCGCACTAGTCGATTCACTGTATATTCATGCAGCACCTCCATCCGGGTGGGATGTGCCATCGTAAATTGGGGATAGATGGAGCCCATTTTTTCCAGACCGAAGCTAGGTGCTAAATGGTCCCAAGTAGCAGCGAGAATGCTTATGCTTTCTACTGCATGGACATCTATTTGTCGCAAAATACACTCTCTAAGAATATCGTGCTTAAGTCTAGACGCCAACAGATACGCTACCGCATAATGGTCCCGTTCATTGTAAGCAGATGCTTGGTCGGCAGCAAATTCTTGTGGACAAAGAGCAAAGTAGCATGCAGATACATGATCTTTTTTAGCGTCAGTACAATGTCTTCCCGCATGCATCAGACTTTGTGCCAAAAATATTTTCTGGTCCCTATTTAAATTTTTACTCGCAATAGTAGAAATTTTATAAGAGATTTCATCTTTAAAAGATTGTGGACGAAGTGCGTATGCGGTATCAAAAAAACCATATCCCGGTTCCTCAGTTATAAAAGCACTGATCCCCGTAATGGCATTAAAAAAATGCGCTAGATCACTACGTCGAGCGTTGATGTCTGAATAAAGAACAATTTCATTATCGGATGAATCTAGATAGGGGAGTCGTTCAAGAACTGTGTCAGTACTCACACTATGATAGAGGTCTTGCAAGCGTTGGTCCATGTTTTTATGATCACTATAATTTAACATTCTCATTCGTTCCGATAGACGCGCGGAGTAATCTATTTCCTCTATTTGAGTTCTTAGTCCTTGTGGATCAATTTCCAATTGTCCTAGGTCGGTTTTCACCTCGCCGCTTTCAATATAGACCTCAATGGTTGCTAGAAAATTAGCGATAATTTCCGCTAACTCATTTTTACTCCCATTAAACATGTTATTTGTGTACAGTTCATTGTATAAATCATCGCCGCTAGTTAGTTCTTCTAAATCGATTAGGCGCACAAGATTTATTCCTAAATCACTTTGACCATTTTCTTTTTGAAGTGCCTCCAGTTTTTTCAGTCTAAGAAAAATGCCGTTTAAGTCATTGTCATATTGGAGACTAAGTGTCTCCTCTTTTTGTTGTATTTTTATTGCAAAACTCTGATTGAAAGCAGTAAGTGGCCGGTCACGAAAGAGCAATCTCAACTCTGAAAAATCATTTCTTATAGACGAACTAGTAGACGCACTAGTAGACGCACTAGTAGACGCACTAGCTGCGGAGAGGCCAATACCTGCTCTTGCCGCTGCCCTTGCCACCTTTGCAACTGGGGGACGAATATAAATGTGTTCATAGGCAGAAATTATGGTATTACCAAAAACCTCGGCATCTCCAGAAACTAACCCCATATCAAATACCTGGGCATTACCGTAAACCCTGGCGTTTCCCCCTATCTGTGCATAACCATAAACTGTAGCGTTTCCATAAACCTTGGCATCGTTGCGAACAATTGCTTCTCCGCTGATGATTGCATGACCATAAACCATTGCACGATCAATTACTTTCGCGTTGTTACAAATTTGGGCATTTTTGCCAATGTAAACTAAATTTTCCTCGCCGCGCTCAGCGCTATATGAGACAAAACCACCTCGCCTGTCGCCCATCATTGCTCCTGGAACACGCTCCTCTACTGCCCGAGCTACTGCTGCTACACTATTTCTTACACATTGCCCAAAATCACCATCACATGGAGGGTTCGCTGGATTAATACACCAACGATCATCTTCTTGATCATCACTTGGTGCTGCTGCCCAGAGCTGACCAGGATAACTTAGTAAAATCAAAAGATGCAATAATGAAAAACCGAAAGATATTCTTTTCATAATTTTCTCCTTCTGCGCATTGATATTCGCTTACCAATTGGCCATTCGAAGTGGTAGTGTAACCGATAAAAATTTTTTTGAATGAAATTTTGAACGAAGTTTTTAGT
>JADGBS010000033.1:0-9966 GCA_015231325.1 Oligoflexia bacterium
CACAGGGTTGGGGGTGCCCGATCGTGCTCAAGTAGTGAATATGTTGACAGAGATGGATAAGTACTCTCTTTCTACTTTTGATAGACTACTTAGGCCGCACACAACTACTGTTGCGGTCCCAATTGCTGCAATTTTTCTAAATAATATTGAAGATCTTTTCGCTTAGAAAAGCAATAGTGCGCTGTAATTTGTTTATTTTTACAACTTTCACCTCGGGTTACCTGTACCATGGACGATGCTAACCCTAATTTTTCGGCCAAGAACTCCCGCAAAGCAACGTTGGCCTTCCCCTCCACTGGAGCGGCATTTATCCATACCTTCAAATCTCCCTGATCAGTAACTTCTATTCGCTGCTGTTTAGACTGAGTTCTAACCTGCACATTGAAAGAAAGGAGTAAATCGCTTATCTCGGCCCCAGTCCCTACAGACCAACGTGGATTAAAAACTTTCAATCCCAATTCATTAAAGGCCATTAGAAATGTATGATAGCGTGCATCAATTTTCATCCAAACAACTCTCTCCACCGACCAATTCGATCTCTGGTATAACCCAAGTTTCGCTTTAAATGTAATATAAAATCACTCAAAGGGAATCCCACCACGTTTGAATATGAACCATCTACCTTAGAAATAAAAGTAAGTGCTGGCCCCTGGATTCCATAAGCACCGGCCTTATCTAAAGCATCATTGCTATTCAAATATCGCCGAAGAATATCTTCTGTCAGCGGTAAAAAGGTGACCTTGCTAGTGGAACAAAAAAAATCTTCATGATACAATTGCCGATCCTTATCAAAGATCCCGATATATACTCCCGTAAGTACCCGATGCTCTTTGCCAGAAAGCTGTCTCAGCATTGCTGCCGCCGCTTTAGAATTTTTTGGTTTTCCTAAAATTTTACTACCATTCACCACAATCGTATCTGCGGCCACTACCACCGGAAAAAAACTTTTTGAAAAATCTTCGCGTTTTTGTAACAGTTGATAAGTGGCCAGTCCCTTTTGTCGTGCCAAATCTACAACCACTTTTGAGGGGCGTTTAAAATTGCTTCTTTCTTCGATTTCTGTAGGGATAATCGCAAACGGAATTTCTAACCAAGATAATAGTTCTTTACGTCTAGGGCTAGCACTTGCCAAAATTAATGAATATTTTCTGCTATCCACTTGCTGCTTTCTTGTTTGCATCACTGATTTCTTCCTCTTTCTCAGTTTTTTTATCCGTCTCATCATTAACTGCATTTGCTTGATCATGATGTTGCTTCAACCATAGCTCCATCCATAAGGCACGATTATCGGTAATTACTTTTTCTAAATTTCTCTGATTAATCGTCTCCACATAATTACCAAGTGCCAATTGGTGGTATGAATGATTATAACCGGTATCTAAAAATTGTCCTAAATCTTCGCCCGCAACTACAGCCGCAACTGCGGCCACTTCACCGCCTTGAACACGCTCAACACTAGCACTAGCACTAGCACTAGCACTTGAAGTGTTATCAATTGCCTCCTGAAAAGATTTATCTAAATTACTTGATGATACTAAATTAGTTGTTTCAATTCGTCGAGTATACTCTTGGAGAAAAGCAATCCTTAAATCCAATTCATAAGTAAATTGCTCGTTAGACTTCCCAATTTCCAGTTGATTTGCCTCATTCCACAAATAATAACCATGCTTTTGCTGCATTTCCTTGGCAGTTAACTCTGGAGAAAAAAGTTCTTTGGAGTAGTACTCCAACATTAACTCCCTCGCGACTAAAATGCTCACCGGTCTTCTGATCAATAACTCACTAAATGCAAAGACCTTCCCTCCATCAGGGAAGTCATTGATCTCCATCCCGCTATCTTTCACTCTATACCACTGATTGACCTTTAATTCGCTGGTATTTAAATTTGTATATCCACGAAAGGCAAACTCATTTTTACCGTCAATGCCATTATCAGTGCTATAGCACTTAATAAAAGAATCTTTGAGATAATTAACAAACAACAATGTTTGCAAATTTTTTCCATAAATATTTCCATTAGGCATTACTAATAAAGTATAGGTGGGTCGAGAAAAAAATTGATTGTTTTTTTTTAGCAAATTATTTAAACGAGCTACATGTTGCCTTTGAGTATCATCATCATCTAATACACTGATCAATTCTTCGTTGCCAACTGGAGATTGTACTTTTTTAAACACATTGGCGGCATACCACTTAAGCGGTAAAAAGATGGTGTCTGTTTCCGAAAGATTATCATCGTCCATTTTATTTCCGTTACGAGAATACCAATAGATTAGACCTTGATTCACACGCGCATATATAAAATTCTTCCCTTTGCTGACATCCAATTCATTGAACGTTATTGAGCTATTGGGTGCTAGTCGAACCAGGGTTCCTTCCTGTAAAAAAATCCATAAATAACTATTATCACGTGTTTCTAAATCATCACCTTCCAAAATAATACTTCTAAAATCTGGATTGCTGTACCCTGTACCTCGATAGTGCAAACAATGCCCTACGCAGGATAATACTCTCCCTGCCACTTCTCGATGATTCTCATTAATACGTTTTACTCGCCAATACTTATCACTTTCTTTTTTTTTGGAATCATCAAGCCAGCGCTCATAGCTCATCCAATCCTCTGGCGTTTTTGTGGCCTGTTCCCAATCGATAACGCTGTGTTGTTGATCTTTATAGTAAATTATTTCTTGTGCGTCCGCTACTTCAATAAAAAAAACGATCATAATAAGCTGAATAATTAATCTCAAATGCTGTACCACTATATCCTCCTTTTGATTCATTTCACTTGCCAACTATTTAATCGACAACTTTTATAGGTAGCGTTACGTTTAAATTATAACAAGAATCTCTTCTAAACATGAAAGCTAGGAAATAACTGAAAATAACTGGAGAAAAATGAAAAAAAATGGAAATCAACTAATTTCTTGCTAAACAGCTACCATTTCGCACTAGAGCTTTAAAAACAACAAAAAAAAATAAACCGGTCAATTTAAAATTTGTAGGAAGCGGAAAATTCCTGTGAAGGCAGTGATGATAATGATGGCGGTAGTGATTTTCCCCGAAAGATGGTGAATCAATTTTCTGGCCATAACTTTCGTTACTACAAAAACACCGACAGCATAATTTATAAGTAAAAATGTTACTGCAATAATACCAACGATGGCATGGATCGAAGCAAGGTGGGGGTAACTATTCTGCTGTTTGACATAGAAAATAATGCAACATGAGATAATGACTATACAGATGCCAAGTGTTACTAATTGGGAGTGCAGCTTTAACCAATCCGGCCTATTTTTTTTCCTAACGATAATAACCGACCAAATTATTACAAATGTCGCGACTAGCATAAGAATTCCATGCATACTCACCATTATGCTCATGACATAACCCTCCCTTATTCTTAATCATTTTATTAATAATAGTAGATAGTAATTCTTTTAAGTAGTAAAGGGAATTATATGCGACTGTTTTTGTCACATTAATATGTTTACTATTTATGGTTATTGGCCAGATTTCATAATAAAAATTGGACCAACGCATTTATTCGACAAAACCTTTTTTCCGCTTAAACAAAAAATATAATCTTTGATATATTTACAGTATAGTTTGTTCTATTGTTCAAGAGGAAAAGAATTATCAACCAAGAGAGGGACACGAATGAAAAAATCTTTATCTTTTATTTTACTTTTATCAATGTATTTACTCACTTATGTTTATGCTTATGCAGGAATAAAAAATTTTGGAACAGTTATGGAAGGAATTTACCGTGGAGGCCAGATTAGAAATTTTGCAGAATACCAAATGCTTGCTGATTTAGGAGTTAATAGCATAATAAATCTTGAGTATGCACATCGTGACAATTCCGCTGCTTGTAATGAACTAAATTTTGATTGCCAAAAATATGGAATTTTATTAACAGTACCGCGATCTGATCGTTATTTTAATTATAGAATGTTACAAGCTGCTTTTAAGGCCACTATCAATGCCAAAACAAGAGGAGAAATCATATATATTCATTGCTATAGAGGAAAAGATAGAACTGGTGCTCTTGCTTCCGCAATAATGATTAGAGAAGCAACCTGTGGAAAAGAATATGATAAAAAAGCACTAAAAAAAGAAATCGATGATACTCTTAAATATTATGGTTTCAAAGAAAGTATTTATCCTTATCTTCACCGACAAATAATTAGCTGGACTCAAAATCCTCCTGCTTGGATGTGCAATTAGCTTGCATCTCATCACCAGTACAATCAATACAATCAGTACTACCCTTGATTATTTTTACGAATTTCTGCTCTCTCATTAACAAAAAGAATGGATAGGTTGCTGGCCCCTAGAAGTACATCTCCCTCATCCGCTAAAAATAACCCTGCCAAAAGATGCAATAGAGTAGTTTTTCTCTTTCCGCTAGCACCATGAATTAGTACGCTAGATTTAAACTTAATTAATAGGTGGTTTATAGAGAAAAGCGACACATCCATTGATGGAATTCTAACAATTATATTTTTTAACTCGATATCCCTGGAGTCAATATAACTTCATCCGGGCAGTTTGTCTGCATTTGCTAGTGAAGAGATAACCGCAATCTGTTACTAAGGATTTACTTAATTATGACTATTGTTTATGATGATATTTGTATTTTATATATACAGTAAGATAATATTAGAACTCAAAATCATATTTATATCCTATAATTCAAGTCTCATTTTTAAACTACTGACTGGAGGTTATATTGAAATCCCCATTAAAATCTTTTTTTTCATTTAATTCTTTTAATTCATTTAATTATTGGATCTATCTTGGAATTTTTTTCGTTGTACAATTACTAATTCCTTCAATATCTGACGCTTTACATCTTCCAACTATCGAAGTGACTCCCCTAAAAAATAATCCCAACATCGCGTTAGGGATTACCATGGCAAAAAAAACAATTTCAGAAATAATTATTTCTCGTAAACAGTATGTTTTATCTTGGAATAAGGATAAACGAGTGATTAATTGGGCCGCATGGAAATTAGATTCATCCGATTTAGGTCATACCCCAAGGCCGCGACACTTTTTACTAGATAAAGAATTATCAAGGTTTTTAGACAGTACATCCATTAATGCAGTTGATCCTTCTGAGTATAATAATTCCTGTTTTGATAGAGGACATCAAGTTCCCTCAGGTGATCGTAAAAATAGTAAAGATGATGATAAGACAACCTTTTACATGAGTAATATTATCCCTCAAACAGCATATTTAAACAGAGGTGCCTGGGAACATCTTGAAGAATGGGAAAGAGAACAAATAAGAAATGGAAAGAAACGTCTTTATATAGTTGTAGGTACTATTTTTGATAAAGATTACGGAAGTATCGGACCCAACAAAGATATTGTGGTTCCAGCAAAAAATTATAAGATCATAGTTACTACCGAAGCTGATAGTGGAAAAATTCTCGCTACCTCTGCGGTTATTATGCCTAACATAACCTCCAATGGGGAACCTCCCACCGATCGCCATACCCTTTGTGAAGAGAGTGGTGTTGATAATAAAAAACTGTTCCTGAATGAAGGGGATAATGATCAAAATAAAAGTGATGACTGGAAAAAGTATTTAGTTGATATTTCGCAAGTTGAAAAAATATCAGGATTTAAGTTTTTTACACCACTTTACTAAAATCGAAAATAGAGATGTTCAATAAAATGCTATCCTCTGTTCATGATGAACTAATATAGTCTTACAGAAAATACATGATTCCGTTTATTATTCCATCGAAAAATCATTTCCTTGATACTAAAGACGATAGGATACACCGATGCCAATATTGGAAATGAGTAAGCTTGACAGGAGAAGCAAAAATTACCGCCGGCCACCACTTGCACGCTCGCCATGTTATACACACAGTGGGACCAATATGGTCACCAACTTGGGACAACAGCAACAGTAATGACAGCGGTGATAAACAGTTAGCACAACAACAATTGGCCAGTTGTTATCGCAACTGCATGCAATTGGCCAAAAAACATAAATTAAAGGATATCGCCTTTCCCGCAATCAGTACCGGTGCCTACCGCTTTCCACTAGCACTCGCAACTAAAATTGCAATTAACGAAGTTACACGCTTTCTAATAAAAAACAATGCCCAGAATAACGACCAGGATAACGACCAGGATTTTCCTCAACTAGTAATCTTTGTAGCGTATGACAGAAAAGTATATCTCGAATATTTGAACAACCTACAATTGCTACAATAATTCACTCCTTATCAACAATCACCATGTCTTGATTTGGCATCATTGCATAGACCCCTGGATTATACATCGCCTCAACTTTGGTAATTGGCAATCGATAATGCCCGGCACTATTTAATCTTATTTTATAATTAGTAACGGTGATCCCTTTGCGAATGAAATTGTAGTAAGCACGATATCCCTCAAATGGTCGTTCTTCATATGCCAAATAAGTTAAAGTATCATCCGCCGCCGCGCCACCTCCACCATCATAACTGCTCCCACCTCGAACACTCAGATGAGCAGCACCAGCAGGAATGGGATCATCTACTACCACCATACCCATGTCACTAACTGCGCTAATCTCCAAATGCACATTCAATATATCCCCTACGGTATATTGTCCTTTAGTCTTTTGCACAACTGGTACCAGCGATTTTTTGATAAAGAAACCCGCATTTTTTTCTTCCTTAATGGGAATGGCCTGCCAAGAATTTAGCATTATCCATGGAGCACGGACAGGAACATGGCCAGGATCCCTGCCAACCTGATGCGTTGCTTTAACGATACTGCTACCGCCCTGCAATTTAAAAGTATGTTCGAATTTTTCATCAGCATTTTTTCCGTTTGCCCCCCATTTAAAAACAAAATTTTCTGTACCTACCTCTACTTTGCTCTCACCAGTTACTGGCAACGATTCATAGAACAAAGAAAATCTCTGCAACGCAATCACTCCCCAGGCATTAGCGGTGGTCAAGTCCCAATGTCCCCGATTCATGCGCGCTAACAGCCCTAGTACCAATTTAGGAACATTATTCTTCCAACTCGGTTGATTAAAAACCATGGCCAAAAGACGAGCAGCATTTAAATCAGTTGAGTCCATCAAAAACCAGGAATTATCCCCACTCACCTGATTAAATATGATTGCATTTCCCTGGTAGCTCAAACGAGACTTCAATAAATTTACAACCAAGAATAGTTGTTGCTTTTTGCCAGAAAAATCCTCTTTATTAGTTAGAAGAAAATTGTACCAAGAAAGTACAACTGCCATCGGCCAAGATGCCGGCGCTAATTTAACTCCCTTAATCAGAGGGAAAATTCGCTGAGAAACTTGTTTATCCATTGGCCTATCAGAAAGCAAAACGCTTAAAGCGCTGATTGCCTCAATCTTGGCCCAATCTCGAATCTGCGGACCCATCTGCGATTGCATTTTTAGCAAATCTTCAATAACTACTTCACTCTGGCCTCGTAAAAACTGTTGAAGACCAGCGATCATCCGATCTTTAATGCTTTGATCTAAATTAACGCCCATCATAGAAGTAAGATTAATAAAATACGTAGTCAAAAATAAGCTCTGACATTTTTGACACGAAGGATAATACTGTAAAAAACCTTCTCGAGAAATATAATCTGGCAACTCTACCAGAATATTTCTTAATAACAGATGGTCATTGAGCACTGCCGCTCGTGAAATTTTTTGCTCCAGACAGGACCATGGATATGTTTTCATATATTTGATCACGCTATCCAGACCATCAAACAACTTGCTCCTTAGCTTTACCTCAATTCCACCTTTATCTTTTTCCGCCAAGGTATTCTTTTCCACCGTCATCACCAAGGGCCGTGAATTATCTAGTTGTGAAATAAATGATTGCTGAATTGTAGGAACCAGCAATGGCAAAATTAGTTGTTTTTTAGAGACACTATCCAAAATCTTGCCGCTCGTTTTTTCTTTTACTTCCAAAAGATAATTCAAAGATTCTACAGTAGAAGGTAAATTCGACGGCAACTTCACAGGCAAAGTAAGTTTTTTTATTTCTTGGCCAGCTAGGTCGATGCTAAATTCCATTGGAGTGAAAAGTTGGTATTTTGTTAATTCAGTCGCTGCGGCAGGCGTCCCTCCCTGCACACGTGCCTGAACCAATAAATGCATCACCTGATTGGTATTATTTTTGAGTGTATACTGATAGAGACTCTCGTCTCCCAGGCGTGATATCGGTGCTACACCAGCAAAAACCATTAAGTCCTGAGTGCTAGTAATTGTGGTCTGATCATTAGTACCAAAATAGTTGCTCCCACGATGGGCCATTGCGAAAATCCGAAATTTAGTTATCGAATCATTAATCGTAAAATTAACGCTTGCCTCGCCATTAGCGTCTAGTGAAATTTTAGGATTGTAGTAGAGTAGCGTATCGAATAATTCTCGTTTAAAACTTCTACCTCCACCTCCGCCAGCAACTACCGCTTTCTGACCAAAATGTCGTTTTCCTACTACTTGTGACTGTGCGGTAGCGGTGTGCATTTGATAAGGACGAGGAGGATACATTACTTCTAATAACTCCCAAGAGGTGTTCGGGAGCAACTCTAATAAACCTTCATCAACAATCGCTACCATCGCCTCCCCTGCCCCGATTGTTGGGCCTCCTCCTCCGTTCACCTTGATTTTCAGACTACCCTTTTCCCGCACCTGGTATTGATTTTTGTTTGGAACAACATCGACTTGCAACTTGCGATCCCTAAACGAAACCTTGGCCTCCGCAATTCCCAATTTAAAGGCCGGTTTACCTAAATCTAATTGTCCGGCCCCCGCCCCGGCCGTTCCGGCCGTTTTATCTTCTACGCGCCCACGCACAGCTAACGCTGAAAGATAGACATTAGGAACATACTCATTTTTTACCGGCAACTCTATCGTAGGGTTGCTACTCTCCACCTGTTTTACCATTGCCTCAACAATACCCCGATGCTCTACAGTTACCAACACTTCCGCTTGTTTAAATGGCATCTGTAATTGCAGTTTCATTATATCCCCAATGGCATATTCTTTTTTATCAAGAACAAGATCAATTCGATCGTCGTTGCCAACTCCAAACCAATGATCATCATCTCCCGGAAGATAAACATAGCTATGGGCCGCGCTCTTGCGCCCTTGCTCATCACTAACCTCCGCAACCACCACTAATGACCCCTTGTCCTTAGGATGCAACAAACAATTATAGAGTCCTTGTTGATCGCTTTCCACGGTACAGTTCTGTTCTAACTGTTTGTATTCGCGACGATGAGAATATGAATAAAATCCACCTGCCAAACGTTTTCGATGTGAAAACACTATCTCTTTCAAGAGATGGATATTAACCTTGCTGCCTGCAAAGGCATTTCCCCGCAAATCTATTACACTACCGTCAACTTGTATATTATTATAACCGCCATTCTCTTTCTTACGAATCGTGGCATTTTTGATTCTAACTAATTTTGCCGCTGGGTAAATTTTAAAACTTTTGCTTATACTCTGAATCTCACCGTTGGCATCTTTGTACTCCAACTCTGTATGAAGAACTGAAATCGTCTCCGAAAGTGTAGATGCGGAATCCAGTCCAGCAAGAGTTACATCCGCCATCCCTCGGTTGTCTAAAGTTCCTTCCACCGTCTTTACTAACTGTGAACCAGCAACCGCCCCAGCAACCGACATAGAATTGGTAGCATTCGCCTGTGCATTTAAAAAATTTATTCCTCCATCTCCTGCAGTGCCACCTTCTTCTTTGTAATAACGTAGTTTATACTGAAGATTAGCAACACCCCCTCCACTTAAAAATTGCACAAAAATATTTAACGGAAGTGTCGAAATTTTAACTAGCTCCTCAGCAACAAGTTTGCTGCTCATTAACGCAAAGGTCAAAGGTACCCGAAATTCCTCAACTTTAAACTGGCCGGTTACTCGCTCCCCAATTACGATATCGTAGGTACCTAAAGACGCTT
>JADGBS010000033.1:9976-24890 GCA_015231325.1 Oligoflexia bacterium
ATTCCAACTAGATAAGGCCTTGACCCCTCCTTGTGCATCCCAGTCCAATCTTACCACGTACTCTTTTTCACTTCCCTGGTGCCGCAATCGTGCCTCGGACGGTCGTTCTTTTACTGACAATAATTCCAAATCCCCCGTTCCCTGCCTACGTAGAAAATGGGCCATAGAGAGCACCTCCCCTCTCCGCAACAAACGCCTATCTAGCACTGTATGAAAAACACGCCCAAAGTTTTCGTTGTTCTCGTAATAATTATTATTACCTAGGTAATCAAGGTTATAACGCCAAGACTCAATGCCTTTATCCCAAGAGGTATGCACAAAAGTAAAATCCCCCTTATGTGTCGCAAAAATAAACTCACCATTGGCATATTCGTCGTAATATTTCTGAGGACAGACATTGGCCAGCTGGCCAGAAAAATTTTTATCCCAAAAGAAAGGACAGCTTGTTGAATTTTGCGGATAGGCATCAATAAATGCGACACCTTTTTCATCCGTAGTTCCCGTCCACAACACTTTCCCCTCACAATCATTAATTGATACCTTTGCATTGGCCACCGGCTTCCCTTGATCCAATGAAGTAACCCAAATCAATGAGCGTTGTTGTTGATCCGAACGTTTTAAGTGAATAGAAAGATTGGTGACCAAAGAGCTAGCGGCCACATACATCGTCCGATCTTTTTCCACCAAAGAAGATCCCAAAATCTTGCTTTGCATTTCTACTACATGTAGCCCGACCCCTTTTAACGGGATTCCTACTGTTTGATACTCATAATCTCTATTTTGATCAACCGGTAAGGTAAATTTTTGTAGTGGCGGAGCCAACAAACTAAATGCACGCAAATCTACAGTTTTTGGTTCCCCCTTCGAGGCCGTCTGATAACAAAGATAAGACTGTTCTTTCTGAATAGTGGCACGTATCCAATAAATAACTTTTTTCGCCAACTCCTCACCACTTAATCCAGTTAATCCAGTTAATCCAGAAACAGTTATGCTCTCCCCTTGAAGAAGAGACATATCTTCTGCCAATAGATCTTTCTCCACTTTGCGCAGTGATACTGGCAAAAACGCTGAAGTTTCCATAATTCCAAAAGGAGCTGCAAACTTTAATAACGGTGAATATCTACTGGTTTTAAATGCGAGCGGAAACGCGCCCTGATTACTTAATTCCCTACCATAAATATCTTTTAACTTAGCGGGCAACTCAATTTCCAATGAGGCCATCTCTGCAAATGGGGGCAAAAACTTTATGGAATTAACTTCTGCATCTTTGTCTTCATTGTCACCTCTACCCTCAATCTTTTTTCCAGATTCCCTAATTGTGCTATTCACCCTCATGCCTATGGCCACTGCATCTTCACGCCTAATTGGTGCACTGAAAGCAAGCGTAATCCGTCCTAGTGGGTTGCAGTCAGCAAGCGCGTTGTCTCTTAAACAAGTCATCTCTGCAGAGAACTTTTTTCGTACCGTATAATTCAACCGTTGATCACGACGTGAAGCAATCTTATTTTTTGCGCGAATGCCGCGCCCCCATATCAAGGCAGTACTAATTCCAGGCAACAGTTCCCTTTGCGCCTTCACAATAAAAACCCTACTTGTTTGCTCCTGCGGTCCGACTTCTTCTAGAATAAATTTCAAATCATCACTCTCCGCGGCTGCAGAGAGAATTTTTTGTCTTTCCTCCCCTGTTACCTCTACTACTGGAACACGCTCGCTAATCCCTTCCTGCACCAAATAAATCTTCCGAAACAACGTTACATCAGTAAGATCCAGTGGAATATCGCTCACCAAAATAAAATGTTGATCCCGCTCACTGATATCATGATATTCGTGCGGATAGTGACGAAGTAACGATGGGCCAGCGCTACTGAAGGTATAACTTTTTTTACCCTTCTTGACTTCGATTCCTTTTCCTTTTACATCTTTGAATGTGCTATCCACTATAAAAGTACATTCGCTACCACTTTGCAACCTTACCCTGAAATCTAAAACCCAAACTTTGGTGTCTAACCATCTCGTCGAATAAGGGGGCGCAGCACTGGCCACACCGGCTGCGCCAGTCGCACCAGAACCAGCAGCAAAGACACATTTTATTTTAAAAGGGTCGGGATGAAATGCAGCAGTACCGAATTTTATCATCTCATCAGAAAAAGTGGCACGAACTTGCGACAAGTTAGCATCCACTTCCTTGTGATCAGGAAAAAAATTTAATAATCTCGCTGCCCACAGATCATTAATTAAAAGAAAAGAGACACACACAAAATATATCAAATATCTCATTGGTTACGCTCCAAAGTTGATCGCCAAGTTATTCCTCAGGCCATTTTTGATGCTGCTTATAATGTTTTAGCTCTACTAGTGCACCGCAAGACTCATATCTTTCTTCACTGATACTCTCTCCTACTTTAATCAACCCCTGATCTACCAACGTCAAGATCTCTTTTTTACTCTTCGCAAGTTCAGTATATAACTTTCCAAGAAAAAGATAATTCAATGGCTCGTCAGGAGCAATTTCTATTGCCTTTTTGTAATATTCCATCGAAGCATTATTACTTCCGCCGAAAACTCCAGGCAAACGTTGATACAAAATCCCTAGCATCCGATAAGAAGCACCCCAATTGTAACTGGGAAAAAGTTTTATTGCATTTTGATAGTTTTGAATAACTTCTTTTACGTTAAGAAGCACACTAAAGCTGCCACGTTCTTGCTGATAAAGCAGTTGATTAGTTGCTATCCAAAAGTAACACTCCCCCTTAACACTATCGGTGACCTCCTGCCCGGCCCTCTCTAACGATTGGAGACATTTTTTACCATATTCGATACCTTGCAAAAAATTTTTCTGTTTTTGATTACTGGTAGAAGCAGCGCCTTCTGGCGGATGATGTCCAACAAAATAGTGAGACATCGCTAAACGCAAATATAATCTTTGAGCTGCCAAAGGATCACCCACAGTGATCTTAGGGAATTCCTCCCCATTTATAATTGATTGATACAATTCAAGGGCCTTTTGTGCCTGCGTAAAATCACCACGACGCTTGTAAAGCAGATCCGCCTGCTCCATCCGCTCTATGAATTGAGTGTGCTTTAACTTTTTCTCCTGTTGAAAGTCTGCCCATGTATCGCCAACTGCGAAAATGATAATCAAACCAAGTAAGAACATCTTCATATAACCTACCTCCCATCTCGAAAGATGAAAAAAGCGGCCCCCACCAAACAGAGGCCTGCCCACAACAAATTTCTAGTCAGATGAACATGCATGTATAGTGCTGCAAACAAAGCAAAGACTACCATAGTCAAAATTTCCTGGATCACTTTCAATTGTACAAGGGTATAGTAATTACTCCCAACACGATTTGCCGGTACCTGCAAACAATATTCCAGTAATGCGATCCCCCAACTAACCAATATTGCGATCCAAAGTGGCCTGTCTTTCAAATTTTTTAAATGTCCATACCAGGCAAAGGTCATGAAGACATTGGACAAAGTAAGTAAAATAATTGTTCGATACACCAAACACCACCTTTTTACTACCCGCTCGCCAAAACGAGTATCCTTCAAAGATCTTTATTGATATAACTAAGATAAACTAACAAAGGTAAACTGACAGAGATAAACTAACAGAGATAAACTAATTTGTCACTTTCCAGCTGAGGGAGTGTGTTATGAAATTACTTTTGATGCGACACGGCAACGCCGGCAAACCTAACTCCACAGAATATCCCGATGATCGTTTGCGCCCCTTAACTAGGCCTGGGAGGGAGGAGATTAGCAAACTTGCAAGTCTCTACTACAAAATGCAATTACGCCCAACGCTTTGCCTTTGCAGCCCTTTTCTGAGGGCACTGGAAACCGCGCAAATATTTTGCGAAACTAATAAGACTACTTTGCTAGAAGAAGAACGCCTGGCCTCAGGGGCAGGATTTGGAAATTACCAAGAGGTTTTGCAAGAAAATTTCATTGGTCAAAACGCTCTGCTGATGGTGGGACATGAGCCGGACTTAAGTAAGGCCGCTTCCGCACTACTGGGCATAAATACCGCAGAAAGACTTCCCATCTCATTTACTCCTGGGGGATTGGCAATACTAGAAATTGCCAGCATCGACACCAATTCTCACCCTGCAAAAATCATCGCGTTCTTTCCACCCACCCCTTTGTTGCTACTTTAACTATTTCTACAACTCTATGAGTCCAAGATATCCGTCTATCAAATACAAAGAAAATCAGCGCTATCCATATCAATATGTAGGAAAAAATCTTATTCAAGGCCAGCGGTTCGTGAAAAGCGACCACTGCCAGTAGGAACTGACACGTTGGTGAAATGTATTGATAAAAACCTACAGTTGAAAGAGGCAATTTCTTAGTACCCTCAATAAATAGCATCAACGGAATCGCAGTGACAAAACCCGACATCATTAACAAAAATGATATTAGCGGAGTACTAAAGAATTGGCCTTTTCCCAAAAACGTCCCTGCACTAACTCCATAACTAGCTCCATAAATAGCTCCATGGTGGTATAAAAAATAAAAATAAATCAGGGTAATGGGCAATAAAATCGTGGTTTCAACAGTCAACCCCATCATAGAATCCACATTAATTTTTTTGCGAACAAGAGCATAAAAGCTAAAACTCAATGCCAGATAAATTGAAATCCAAGGAAAGTTATTATAAAAATTGCCCGCTCCCGAAAATTGTACCAAAATTGCCAATATCGTCATTACCACAGACACTCGCTGATTGATATTCAATTTTTCTCGAAAAAATATCATCCCTAAAATAATATTTACAAAGGGCGAGAGAAAGTAACCAAAACTAGATTCGAGTAAGCGCTGCTCTAAAATAGAATAAATATAAACAAACCAATTTGATGAAATAAGAAAAGTGGACAACAATGGCCATGAAAATTTATTCAAATCCAAAAGCATGTTCTTATATACCAGAAACCTCCGTCCCCAGAGCACAACAACAAACAATAGAATAAAAGACCATAAAATTCTATGTGCCAATATCTCTAACGGAGTCACCGTTTTTAATAATTTAAAATAGATCGGAGCAATTCCCCAAATAAGAAGCGCCAATACGACCGATTTCACACCACTCATTTACTGAACATCGCTTTTATTAATCATCATGTTTGACATTTTTGCCCATTACGTACGTTGCAACTACCGAACGCTCATCCCCAAGTGCAACCATTCCAAATAACTCGTCATGTAATTCCAGATTTTTAATTGCATCCAACCTAAATTGTTGCAATGGTGTAACTGCTGGATTTAGTACTACGAAATCAGCCTCTTTCCCGGGCAAAAAATTCCCGATGAGATGATCCAACGACAATGCCCTAGCTCCCCCCAATGTCGCCAAATAAAACGATCCAAATGCAGAAAGCTTTTTATGCTGCAATTGCGCTGTTTTGTAAGCATCATGCATCGTTTTCAAGAGAGAAAAAGTACTCCCGCCACCAACATCAGTCCCCAATCCCATGCGCACCACCGATTGCTGGAAAGGGAAAAGACCGCTTCCCAAAAATAAATTCGAAGAGGGACAAAAAGAAATAACTGAATTGCTGGCAGCAAGTCGCTCTAGCTCACCCTCACGCAGATGAACACAATGAGCAAAGATACTTTTATCTCCCAATAAACCAAAATGATCGTAGACATCCAAGTAACCGGCGTAACCCGCACTCCGCAAATACAGAGAATCTACTGTCTCGACCTCCTTCAAATTTTCAGCAAGATGCGTCTGCATATATACTCCAGGAAACTCCTGCATCAATTTTCCGCTTAGACGGAGCTGCTCCTCTGTAGAGGTAATTGCAAATCGCGGAGTAACCGCATAAGAAAGTCGTTCTTTACCATGCCACTTCTGAATCAATTTTTTAGATTCTTCATACCCCTGTGCTGCACTCTCGTAGAGACTATCTGGAGTAAACCCTGTCCGATCCATTAGTACTTTGCCAGCAATCACCCGCATTTTTCGTTGTTGCGCAGCAGCAAAAACAGCATCAACTGAATGCTTATGCACGGTACCCAAAATGGCAGCGGTAGTTGTTCCATTACGCAACAACTCCTCAATGAAAAAATTTGCGACTTGTTCGGCATAGGCGGCATCAGCAAACTTGCTTTCGGTAGGAAAAGTATATTTATTCAACCATTCCAATAACTGCTCTCCGTAAGAGGCGATGATCTCTGTCTGTGGATAGTGAATATGAGTATCAATAAATCCTGGGACAATTAAATGAGAAGAAGGATAGTGTGTGGTAGGAATATCCTTGAACCCCTTGAACTCATTCAGGTCAGCTATGCGCTGCTGATGCTTAGGATCGGCACAATCTAAAAACTCCTGGATGAAACCATCAACTATCAGCATAATTCCATGCTTAACATACTGATAGCTTTTAGATTCAAGGTTAGAATCAACACTGGAATCAACCTTAGAAAATGGATCTTCCAAAAAGTGCAAAAACCTTCCGCGTATCAAACGGACACTACTATTTCCAATCTTTAGATCATTTTTCGGATTATTTTTCGGATTATTTTTTAAAACATCATTCATCAAAACACTCCTTTGGAAACTAGGCACTAACCTTTTCAATTGTGACCGCATTGGCCAATTGCACCAAATAAAAAAGTAATCTAATTCGCCCTTTTTCCCCTAGCTTCAACAAAATTCAACATCATCTCCAGCAACAATCTATAAGTATTTGATATTTTCCAAAAAATGAAGTACTAACTATCGAGTGCTGAAAAATTTTTCCGCGCCCCAGTTGTTTGGCACGGATCCCAAAATAAGCAAATAACGTGCAAATAGGTATTGACAATGTCACATAGCTACCAAGATTTCCAAAAAAATTCCCCAATCTCTATGACCGCCATCTGTATTTTGGGTGCCTGCATTGTTTTCATCTGTTTTGCGCCACTAGATTATTGCAAATTGATTAAACCTGATGAAGGTCGCTACGCCATTATTGCCCGCGAAATGGTGGTTACTAAAGACTGGATTGTGCCACGCTTAAACGGATTATTGTATTTTGAAAAACCCCCCTTACATTACTGGATGACCGCCATTTCCTTCTCTCTTTTTGGTGAAAACGAATGGAGTGCCCGTTTGTGGAGCGCTATCGCTGGCATGAGCGGAGTATTGATGTTATTTTTCGCTGCCAGTAGACTTTTCGGTCGTGAAGTGGCCTTATACTCTGCGCTCATATTGGTAAGCTCGATTTTCTATCTCAGTCTATCTCGTATCAATACTGTGGATATGGGTCTGTCTCTTTTTATGGAAATCGCCTTAATGTCAATGTTACTGGCACAACGTGACTCCGCAACACCCAAAGAGAATCGATGGTGGAGTTATCTAATGTGGGTCGGTTTGGCATTAGCAGTTTTAACTAAGGGCCCGATGGGCATAATCCTACCGGCCGGAATTTTTATTTGCTATTTACCGTTTAGCAAAAAGTTCTCTCATGCCCTGACCTTAATCAAAAAAATACATCTCGGTGTAGGAACATTGATATTTCTTGCAATAACTGCGCCCTGGTTTATCGCTATATCATTGAGACATCCAGCGTTTTTAAAATTTTTCTTCGTCAGGGAACATATTGAACGTTTTCTTACCAACGCGCATAATCGTGATGAAGTTTGGTGGTATCTAGTTCCATTTCTCTTCTTTGGTTTTCTACCTTGGACCACTTTTTTTCTGTCGCTTATTCAGCGCAAAATCAGAAACGAAATTTTTATCGGTACCAACACTCATACCAGCGCCAGCAATTCAACTAGATTTAAACCTAATCTGCTACTAATAATATGGTCGATCTTTATTTTTTGTTTTTTCTCGTTCTCTTCGTCCAAACTACCCACATACGTTTTGCCTATTTATCCCGCTTTAGCACTTTTATTAGGGCAAGTGATAACAAAATTAACCCACCGACAATTTTTCTATCAAATATTGATAATTTCTATTATTGCATTGATCGCATTAATATTTTCTCCACAAATTGCCAACTATCCTGCTAGACATACCCCACAAATTCTCTACTACAATTGGTCTTGGTGGGTAATTGTTGCCGGGAGCATTTGGTTCTGTGGTAGTATAGGTGCACTAATTTTTGCGCGCTATAACAAACGCCTCTTTTCAACAATCACCATGACACTTTCATTCCTTCTGGCAACACATTTGGCAATCAGTGGATATGAAGAACTAGCGCCATCATTTTCGAGTGCATACGCTGCAACAAAAATTCTTCCTTATCTGAGCAAAAAATCAACTAATAACAATTCTCCAAATTTTTATGCAGTAAAAACCTACGATCACACTCTTCCCTTTTACATAAAACAGCGTCTAATTTTAGTGAACCACACAGACGAAATGGAATTCGGAATAGTTCAAGAACCAGAAAAATGGATTGAAACGATGGAGGTCTTTGTTCAAAGATGGAAACAAGAACCTGGGGCCCTTGCTTTGATGACCAAGGGTACCTATAATGAGTTAAAAAAAGCATCGTTACCTATGAAGTTGATTTTTGAAGACAGCAGAAGAACTATCGTTTTATCCCCTTTAAATTAACAAAACTTAATAAAAATTAACCGAAAGTTACTGAACGTAAAATAAAAGTAAAACCTTTTCCACTAGGCCAGAAATAATCCCTATCTAATTGTAGAATGAGAATCTGTAGTTTTATAGTTCTTATAATTCTTGTAGTTATTGCAGTTCTTGTTTTTCAAAACAATGAACAAGGAAATAGGTTATGAAAAAACATCCTGGCCGACAAAAAGTGTTATTTTCTTCAGTATGTAAACCAATTGGACCCTCGGTTGGCGATGGTGATTCCGTCGGTTACGAATTGTTACATGGACAAGTGACTCGTTCACAACATATCTATTCGCCGCGAGTCATTCATAAACAATTTTCGCTAGATTTCATCGCTACCAATATTGATACACCATCGACCGTTCTTCATTATCCCTCACGCAATTCTTTCATCAAAGAATTAAAAAAGGGATATGACGTAGTGGGAATAGCTTTTGTGCTCTCAACCCACCATCATGCGATTGAAATGTGTAAGTTAGTACGCCAATATTCCCCCCAAAGTAAGATAGTTCTTGGTGGTTACGGCACTGTAATGAACGAAGCAGAATTGTCCCCTTATTGTGACGCCATCTGTAAAGGAGAGGGGGTTCGCTTTATGCGAGAATTTTTAGGCGAGCCTCCACGCGCATTAACCAATTATCGCCATCCAGAAATTAGCTCTAGACTGCGAATTTTTGGCATTCCAGTTAGTCATACGGCCATGATTTTTGGGGGATTGGGTTGTCCTAATGGATGCGACTTTTGTTGCACCTCCCATTTCTTCAACAAAGAACATGTTCCATTACTCCCTTCCGGGGAATCCATCTTTGATTTCATGTACCAGCAAAAGCAAAAGCATAAGGATATTGAATATACTATTATCGATGAAGATTTTTTACTCAATAAGGAACGCGCTTACGGTTTTCTAAAAAAATGTAGAGAAAAGAATGTCTCTTTTTCTACCTTTTGTTTCGCTTCGGTTAAAGCGCTAAGTCAGTACTCTGTTGAAGAGATTTTAGAGATGGGTATTGATGGCATATGGATCGGTTATGAGGGCAAAAAATCCGGGTACTCCAAGCACCAGGGGCAAGATATTGATCTTCTGATCAAACGATTGATCGATAATGGCATCACAGTTCTCGCTTCGATGATCCTTGGTATTCCCTATCAGGATGAGGCCATCGTAAGAAAAGAGTTTGCTCAATTGATTGCCGATCGACCAACGCTCACCCAATATTTAATCTACGGACCTACTCCCGGCACGCCATTCTACCAAGAAGTAGTTCGCAATGATCAATTAGTAGAAGTATTTAAAAATGATCGCGTACGCTATTATAAGAGCTGCACCGGATTTTATTCCATGGTAAAACATCCGTTCATGCCCAATTCCCGAATAGAGGAATTGCAAAAAGAATTTTACCGTAAAGATTTTGAATTACTTGGGCCATCAATATTGCGAGTGGCCGAAAGTAAAATCAATGGATACCACAGATACAAAAACCATTCTTCACCACTTTTGCAACAAAAGGCACTGGAATTTCGTAACAAGGCCACAAAGTTTCTTTGTATTTTACCAGTAGCAATCATCGGTCCTCAAATTAGTTTCAAAAATCGCCTCTACTACATGCAGTTGCTATTTAAAATAATGCGCATATCAAAATGCTATCAGTGGGGATATCTCCTGTTAGCACCGTTAATGACTTTGGCCGCATTGGCCACTTGGATCAAACTTACTTTCAATTTATTTGAACATCCGTTTACCAGAGTGTATCATTATCAAGTACAAGCAAATCGCAGTAAACGTAGGCACGGCAGTAAATATAAATACGGTCGGGTCATTCTCAACGATATCAAACCGAGAGATTATGTGAGGAATGATGTATGAATTTATCCAGCGAGCAAAAGTATCTTCCCTTTACCCGTCCATCTCTTGATGAAGAAACTATTTCAGCAGTAGTGGAAGTGCTTCGCTCCGGATGGTTGTCTACCGGCCCGCAGGTAAAAAATTTCGAAGAGTCTTTAGCAGAATACTTAAACACAAATAATACACATCGCACAAGTTCTGTAAGTCGTGTAGTCAAATCATTTACCTCCGCAACAGAAGCACTGGAAGTAGCTCTGCGAGTTTGTGGAATTGGTCCAGGCGATGAAGTGATCACCCCCTCTTTCAGTTTTGTTGCTACCTCCAACGTAATATTAAAGATTGGTGCCACTCCGGTTTTCGTCGATGTCGATTTAGGAACAAGAAATCTGAAACTAGAGGATATTCCCAAGGTTATCACCCAAAAAACCAAAGCGATCATGCCGGTACATTTTGCTGGTCGTAGCGTGGACCTACAAGAACTTTACTACTATGCCAATAAGTTCAATTTACGTGTTATTGAAGATGCCGCTCATGCCATCGGTTCCAGTTGGCAAGGAGAAAAAATTGGCTCGCGGGGTGATATTGTGGTCTTCAGCTTCCATCCCAACAAAAATATAACCACCATTGAAGGCGGCGCCATCTCAATCGATGCCAACCGCTCTACTGAAATAAAAGAGATCGAGCTCCATCGTTTCCATGGAATCATTAAAGATGCAGATAACAATACAGATGTGCTGATTGCCGGGGGAAAATCTAACCTTTCGGATGTTGCTGCCTGCGTAGGCGTTGGACAGTTGAAACAACTTGATCGCTTTAATCAGCGCAGAAAAGAATTAGTAGAACTTTACTATAAGTTGCTTTCTGTTACTGAGAAACAGCGTTCTCTACTGCAACTCCCTTTGTATCCCCAAGATCAACTCAATCGAGAAGGCCATAGTTGGCACATGTTTACCCCATTGTTAAATTTAAAGAAGCTCAAAATAACTCGTCAGGAGTTTATTTCATCAATGCATAAATTGGGAATTGGTGTTGGTATCCACTATCCCGCCATCCACTTATTTGAGCTCTACGGAAAACTAGGTTACAAACGAGGTGACTTCCCTAACACAGAAGAAATCGGTGCCACAACTATCACGCTGCCCCTTTTTCCAGCGATGGAAGATAGCGACGTTCATCGGGTTTGTGCTGCTATTAATACATTATTTTCCACGCACTGACCTATCAATCTTCGGGCCTTTGGGGTGTTGGTATAATTATGGGTCTGCGTAGAGTCCTTTGTAATTTCGAACTTTCTGCGACAGCAGAGTAAAGGAATCAATACTAATACTTCACAGAGCAATTAATTTTCAGTCCAGGGAGGGTAAAACGATTCATCGGTTTTACTCTTATTTGTAAAACAAAAAAAGGAAAAACAATTTCAAAAGAAGACAATCCATCCTTAAGTTCCAAAATTTTTATCTTTTTTATATCTTTTATATTTTGTTGCTCCTGTTGCGAAAATAATACTAATGAATCATAATCGATCACCTTGGCGCCTTTAAAAATATATCGTTTACCGTGCTCCACTCCATGATGACAAATAAGTTGTAATAACTTAGATGAAGTCAAACCGCAAAGTGGATAAAGTGACGCCACAAAAAGCTTATAATCACGCTGATAAAAATTACTTAATATGTGATAAACCTCACTGATAACCTCGTGGTAATAACAACGAACACGCTCTTGCATCCGTGGTGGCAATTCACCCGGAAGTTCAGAATACCCAGCATCTACTGGCCACTCTCCCAGTTCTTCAAATAACTGAGAAAAGCTATTCTTTAATCGCTGATTCAACTCTTCCTGTTCCTGAGCAGCTCCCTGAAAGGGAAAATACTTAACTACAAAGCTTTGCACCCCTGCATTTTTGGTATTCACAAAAGAGTTATGCTTGCAAAGCTTCACACTTATCGGTAAAGAATATTTTTCACCATCACCATTGTCAAACTGCAACAAAATATCTGCCTCATCGACAGCTCCCTTCTCCTCACTCCCAGCTACCCCTCTTCCCACCAAATAAACCCCTGAAGGCGATAAGCAACGCTCACATGATATATGCTGCAAAATATGCTGCAAAAGCTCTCGTGTCGCCTCTTGCGCCAACATAGGCAATTCGCGCAACAATTCAGCATCGTTGTTGCGAATATAGCATTCATAATTTACTAATAATAAGTTCAAAGCAGGATCAATATTCGTAATAAATGATTTTTCCACTCTGTAGATTCGTGCCAGTGATTGAGCGACTAAGTACTCAAATAGCCCCCCTTTGTATTCATTGAGTAAATTCTCATGTTTAATTTTGTGGCGATCATGGCGATCATCGTTATCATAATGATCATGACCATCACTAGTTTCCAGCATTTTGTCCCTTTTGCTTATAACATTCATATGTTTCATATGTTTTTATTAAAAATTTCTATTGCCATCCTCAATTTTTTCATCAATCATTATCACTAATAAGGGTTTTTTTGTAGTACTTAGTTAAGAACAAAGGCAAGGTACTTACAAACACTACCTATTCTTTTATCATTTTTTGGAAGGAGCTGTGCATGAATCGTAAAGAACTAGTAGACGAGATCCTGAAGCAAAAAGGCCTAGACCATTTAAGCAAGCGAGAAGCGGACCACTTCATTAGCTCTTTGCTTGAGACAATCAAAAAGACGGTGAAAAAAGGCGACAGTGTCTCTCTAATCGGTTTTGGAACATTCAGTAAGGTCCGTAGAGCAGCAAGAGATGGTCATAACCCATCCACCGGAGAGAAAATGCGCATTAAGGCCAGAACTGTTCCTAAATTTAAAGCAGGCCAGGCCTTCAAAGAAAGCGTCATTTAGTTAAGTAAAGCGTCGTCTAGTATAGTTGGTATAGACAAAACACTAAAAACCCACTTATATCATAATCTCTCATGATTATCTTTGTAATTCCATGTGATTCTATAATTCGTATGTAAAAAAATTTTTTATTGGAAATCTGCAGAAGGTAGCGTTAATCTATGCGGGAAAATCATTGTGTAATACCTACTAGATCTACTGAAATAGATCTACTGAAAACAACCAGGAAAAAACAAAGATGAGAACAATTGAAAATGCGATTATCCGCTTCTCCGGTGATTCCGGAGATGGAATGCAACTGGTAGGCACTCAATTTTCCAACACCTCAGCAGCAATGGGAAATGAGATCGCTACACTACCCGATTATCCCTCAGAAATTCGCGCTCCTGCAGGAACCATTTCCGGAGTATCTGGTTTCCAGGTTAATATCGGATCTACCCCCGTACTCACTCCAGGTGATGAACCAGATATTTTGGTTGCTATGAATCCCGCTGCACTAAAGGCCAACCTAGAGTCACTAAAAAAAGGTGGGATGATCATTGTCAATACCGATGCCTTCGATGAAAGCAATCTTAGTAAAGCAGGATATCAACAATCACCATTGGGAAGCAAAGATCTGTCCTCATATCAAGTAATAGAAGCAGCGATTACTTCACAAACTCTCGAAGTGTTAAAAGATATTTCTATCGACAACCGTATAAAAATTCGCAGCAAAAATTTTTATGCATTAGGGATCATCTATTTCATGTATGGTCGCGATTTAGAAATTACTATTCAATGGCTGAAGAGCACATTCAGTGATCAACCAGAACTAGCAGAGGCCAATATCAAGGTGTTGAAGGCCGGTTATAATTTTGCAGAGACCTTGGAGGCGAGCATCTCTACCTTCAAAATTAAACGGGCAAAGATGGAACCTGGGTTATATCGGCACATTAGTGGAAATACCGCCGTCGCCTGGGGATTAATACAAGCAGCGGAGGCAGCAGGACTACCGCTATTTTTGGGATCATATCCCATTACTCCCGCTAGCGAGATTTTGCATGAACTTTCTAAACGCAAACAGTTCGGAGTAAAAACTTTTCAGGCGGAAGATGAGATTAGCTGTCTGCGCAGCGATTGGGGCCGCCTACGGTGGTGCATTGGCAGTCACCACTACCTCTGGCCCAGGACTCGCACTCAAGAGCGAAGCAATTGGACTCGCCACCATTCTGGAACTACCTTTAGTCATTGTTGATGTACAACGAGGCGGTCCATCCACAGGTCTTCCTACAAAGTCTGAACAATCCGATTTGAATATTGCGCTCTACGGAAGACACGGTGAATCACCACTGATTGTTCTCGCCGCAGCATCTCCAAAAGATTGCTTCCATATGGCATTTGAGGCAGCAAAACTATCACTACAACACATGACTCCAGTAATATTACTAACTGACGCTCATATCGCCAACGGGGCAGAAGCGTGGAAAATTCCCGATCTCAATGATAATGCTTATGGCCACATTGAAACCAAGTTGATAAAAAACAAAATGCCTGGGGAGAAAAATCATGAGAGTTACAAAAATGAGAAAGGACAATATCTTCCATATCATCGCGACCCTTTAACCCTTGCTCGACCTTGGGCAACTC
>JADGBS010000340.1 GCA_015231325.1 Oligoflexia bacterium
ATCAGACCGCTGCGTGTGTGTATAAACTTCTACAGAATTTTGGTAAAAAAGTAGACACTAGAAAATAAAAGTCAAACGATCGTGCTGGCAGGGGAGAAACTGACAAACTTCAAACCGAACTGCTACCAGCTTGTTGATTGCTGCTACCCTCGCTAACCGGATTTGACCCAATTTATTTCACTAGGCCAAACTAATACGATCAATTTAAATGTGCTCTGCCGGATAGTTGAAAAGGTGGTTCTTCCGTGCCACATATTTGTTCATCATTGTGCGGAAGCTCTTTTGGTCCATAAGGTATAAGTCTTTGTGAAAAAGAAAGTAGTGAAAAGGATTTTTTAACACTTGTGCTAAAAACCGCTGAAAAAGTGGTTTGGCCACCTCTTCCAGTTGCAAATTTAGTTGTAAGCTTTGTTTCTGAGCATCGCTCAACAAACGCCCACGCTCCCCATGTTCTCCACGTTCTCGATGATGACCACGTGATTGTTTCATTTGCTGTTTTGTCTGCTGCTTTGTCTGTTGTTTTGTCTGTTGTTTGATCTGCCGTATCTGTCCATTTATAAATTGTAATAACCTCTTTTTATGTGCAGGATAGCGAAATATCAACTCCCCCTTACCTTGAAATAATCCGTACAATGAATAGATAGTAAAATGATCCTTAATCAAGTGGGGAGCAATCAAAAAGCCTTCTTCTAACAGCTCCGCAACTTGGTTATCAGAAGGTAAATCCACTGGCGCAGCAACTGCAACAGCACTACCCAACGATGGCATCCACTCTTTACTGAGCAAGAAGTTTACCACCCGCTCTTGGGCCTTCTTATTTAAAAATTTGAAATGACCACAGGTCAAAAGTAGCAATTTAAATAAATTTCCCACCATTTTTACCGAAACGCTGTCCCAAGAAAGCTCTGCTAACTGCGTTCTAATATAATTAAAATCATCGCTAGAATTGGTGAAGGGAATCACATCCAAAATTGCGCCTTGCTCTCCTTTAATTGTCACCAATAGTGGCACTACTTGCACCCGCTGGATTTGCTCCAATATCGTTTCTACCGTAGCTTCGCTTGCATTAAAGTGTACAAAATCCAATTCATATTTTCGCTTCGGGTAGTAGAGATGATTAATTTTTTTTATATTTCTATCAATGAAAAAATCCAAGTAATGCAATAATAACTGCGCAGTAACCCGTGCATCCTCCAGCGCGCGATGAGCGTGACGATGAGAAGGTTAAATCGACTGCTGAATCCCGCTTTAAGTGTGGGGCTTCCTGCATTTCTTACTAAGGGTGCAGGGATGTTTTCTGGACATATGCTTAGTCAGTATACTGCCGGAATGTTGATTGTAGAGCAGCGGATATTATCTACTCCTGCTTGCACGCAGTCGATTCCAGCGGCCGCTGACCAAGAAGATTTTGTAAGCATGGGGATGAATACCTCACTTAAGGGACGCCAGATTTTAGAAAATGCTAACGGAGTTTTAGCAATCGAGTTTATTGCGGCGGCACAGGCCTTAGATTTTCGTGATTTTAAATTTGGTCAAGGAACTAGGGCGGCGCATGCGTGCGTTCGAAGATTTGTAGAACATCTCGAGGAAGATCGTCCTTTGTTTGTCGATCACAATCGGATGATGGAAGCGGTGAAAAACAATGCAGTGTTGGCGGCCGTAGAAACAGAAATTGGTACTTTGCAAACATATTATAATTGAAGGAGTTTTGTATGAATAATTCTATCAGTAATACTATGTCGTCCACATCCGGGGGGATTGGAACGGATCGCAGTGAGACAAGTACAAGCAGAGTGATCTCCGCCGCTGCCAGCAAAAGAAGCAGTTCTGCGCGGTATAACTACTTCACCTCTTCGGTGGGTAAAAAGCAAATTTTAGCGCTTTCGGCGGTTTCACTCTGTGTTTTTTCGGCAGTTCATTTATTGGGTAATACTTTAATTTTTTTTGGTCCAGAGTATTTTAATGCCTATGGGCATGCTTTGGAAAAGAACCCCTTTCTGCCAGTAGCGGAAGGGGGATTGCTAGCATTATTTTTAGTGCATATTTGCTTAGCGTTATATCTTTTTGTTGAAAATAAGTTAGCACGCCCCCAAGGGTATTATCTAAAAGTGCGTAGTGGCCGGGGAGCGACTTTTGCCTCCTCAACTATGATATATACCGGGTTAATTATGTTGCTGTTTCTAGTTTATCATCTACTAAATTTTCGTTTTGGGCCAGTATATACGACAACTCTCGGTGGTGTGGTGGTGCGTGATTTTTACCGTTTGATGTTAGAATTTTTTGGTAACCCTTTAAATTTAGCTGGGTATGTCGCCGTTATGATAATTTTTAGCTTTCATCTAGGACATGGAATACAATCTATTTTTCCCACCCCTTTACCGGCATCACATTGTAATTTGGCATTACGAGAAGCAACATCTCGTGGAACCAAATTTCCAAAGCTGGGATAGATGCGCTCTAAATAATAATCCCGCTCGCTCTCAGGTATTGCAGAAGGACCTGCGACCCCCTTATTCTTATCTTTGGGCACCCACACGCGTCCGTCGTTACGAAGCGACTCACTCATCAAAGTCAACTTAGATTGATGCTCACCGCTTACCGGAATGCAGGTAGGATGAATTTGCGTAAAGCAAGGATTAGCAAAGGCAGCGCCTTTTTTGTAAGCACGCCAAATGGCCGAGCCATTAGAATTCATCGCATTCGTTGACAAGAAATAAGCATTGCCATATCCACCAGTAGCAAGCAGTACAGCATCAGCAGAATATCGCTCAAGTTTTCCAGTAATTAAATTTCTGACAATGATCCCTCGCGCTCGTCCGTCGATGATTACCAGATTCAACATCTCGCGCCGTGAATAAAGTTTCACCTTACCACTATTTACCTGTCGCATCATCGCTTGATAAGCACCCAGCAACAGCTGCTGTCCTGTCTGTCCCCGAGCATAAAAAGTTCGTGACACCTGCGCCCCACCAAATGAACGGTTGGCAAGCGTTCCGCTATAGTCGCGAGCGAAAGGAACACCCTGAGCAACACACTGATCAATTATATCATTGGATACTTCCGCCAAACGATAAACATTGGCCTCGCGCGCGCGATAATCACCACCTTTTACCGTATCGTAAAACAGTCGCCAAATAGAGTCACCGTCGTTGGGATAATTTTTGGCAGCGTTGATCCCTCCCTGGGCAGCGATGGAGTGCGCCCGTCGTGCAGAATCCTGGATACAAAAAGTCTCCACATTATACCCAAGTTCTGCCAAGGAAGCAGAGGCGGACGCCCCTGCCAACCCAGTTCCCACCACAATAATCTTGTATTTTCTTTTATTCGCAGGATTAATTAATTTCAATTGAAACCGATGACGATTCCACTTTTCTGCAACTGGCCCTTGCGGTATCTTCGCATCTAGTTTTAACATATCTATATTTCTCCTTTACCAATACACAATACCAATACCAATAAAATAATAATCGCTATTTAATCGCTA
>JADGBS010000341.1 GCA_015231325.1 Oligoflexia bacterium
CGCACTCGTTATGCCGATACTGGAATCAGCGATTTAATTACTTCCTTACAAAATGATTATCATATCGCTCCCAAGGATTTCACTGCAAAAATAGTTGGTGGTGCAAAAGTATTGGCAGCAATTACCGCTAATATTGGAGAAGAAAATGAATCTTTCGCAAAACAAATTTTAAGCAAAAATGAAATAACTTTGATTGCATTTAGAACTGGTGGAAATAAAGGATACTCATTAGATTTTGATCTAACTACTGGTCTAGTTAAATGTAAACGTTTTGGAGAACAAGAAGAGATTTTTTAAAGTTATTATATTAATACGTTATTCGTACATCTGTTGTAAAAAACAGGAAGAAATCATGGATCAATTAAAAGAAAATAATTCTCATAACTACAATCTGCTGGAAGTTGTTTTTAAAAAAGCATTAGCAAAGGCCAGTAGCATTTTTTCTAAAACACTAAAAGTTGAAGCATATTTTGAAATATATGGCATTCATGAACATAAGATTAGTACGCTAGCAGATATACTATATCAGGATAATCAGGAAGTAATCGGAGTAATGGTTGATTTAGTTGGTGAATACAAATTCAAATTTCTTTTTATGTCAGGGATAGAAAATAGCAAAAATTTTACAGATCGAATACTAAAACGCGAATTGGGTACCACGAAAAATTTGGATCTCTATTGTACAAGTACTATCCAAGAATTAGGTAATCTATTATCTAGTTCTATTAGCAATGCTCTAGTAAATATCTTTGATATGAAAATCACTCCTTCTCCACCAATGGTCGCGTGTGATTATTCTGCCACCATTTTTCAAGAATATATTATGGACTTGGCCTTGCAAAAAGATACTATAATTATTTTAGAAACAAAACTTAATATTGAAAAGACTGAAACTAAATGCCCCATGTATCTGTTACCAATTAACGTCCCTACTAAAAATTTTATGAAAAAACACTGGGAGAAAAAAAATGAAAAAAATATTGATCGCTGATGATGCCCTAATTATTCGTGTCATGCTGTCAGATATTTTAGCTGGAGGTGGCCATGAGGTGGTAGGGCAGGCACAAAATGGAATAGAAGCGATAGCAAAATATAAAGAGCTCCAACCCGACTTAATAACTTTAGATATAGTTATGCCAGAAATGGATGGAATAGCTGCTCTAGAAGAGATATTAAAAATAAGTCCAGAAGCTAAAATAATAATGATCTCCGCAATTGATCAAAAAGAATCTTTAATCAAGGCGATTAAATTAGGGGCCAGGGATTATATAATAAAACCATTTGAAAACATACGAGTACTTGCATCGGTAAAAAAAATTCTAGAAGGATAGTTTTAAACTTATGACAAAAAAACAAGTACCAAATCAAAAACCAGAAGAAAATCAAATATCAAATGATGAAGGGGATGAAAACTATCTAAAAAAACTCCTCTTCTCTTCACCTGATATAATATTAAATATTGATCGACAGTACAACATTATTTCAATTAATCGCCAATCTTTGAAAACCCTCGATATTCATAAAGATGTGTTAGGAAAGAATATATTTTCACTATTAAAACCCGAGGTGCGCGCTACTGGAATGGAAATTGTGAATAGATGTGTCGAATCAGGAGAAATACAGACTTGGGAACACCCGCTTATCAACGATATTTGGATATCATCTAGAATTGTTCCTATTAAACAATCCGATGGCCAAATATCTGAATTAATGGTTGTTGGTACTGAAATTACTAATCAACGAGCGGCCAGAATCGCTTTACTAAGACAACATAAACAATTCGAAGAATTACTCAATACCGTCAATGTTATTTTATGGGAAGCAGATCCTCAGACCCTGAAATTTACTTTTATTAATCATAAAGTTGAAGAAATTCTGGGATTTCCCATTTCACTATGGCTTAATGAAAAGAATTTTTTTCTCAATCGGATTCATCCTGATGATCGCAATTATGTCATGGATCGGTTTAAAAAAGGGATTAAAGAAAACATTGGCAGCGACTATAATTTTAGAATTATTCACAAAAATGGTGAAGCGCTCTGGTTTAAAATTAGTTTCTCAGTAGTCATTGACACTTGGGATCAAGATGAAGGCAATTCAATAATCCGCATAAGAGGAATAATGCTCACTTAAAGCTTTTATTACGATTTCGTCTTTACCAATTAATTTGTCTACAATTAAACCCAATTGGATATCACCTGAAGTAATGGTTACAATAATTTTACTTTGAGAGACACCATTGTTTGCAGTTGAGATATCTTTTTTGTTAATTTTGATCAACTTTTGTAAATACGCCAGAGTTAATGCATGCTCCCTTAATTTTACGGTTTCATTACCTTCAACGTAAAAAATATCTTTGGGAGTGGCACGAATAATTTCGACTACTGATTCCAAAGGAATTGCAAAAATTTCTCCTGCTACCTCAACCTCTAACGCCTGTATAATGGCCAAGGTAATTGGGATCATTAGATTGAAGGAGGTACCTTTATTTATTTCTGATTGGATATCTACTACCCCATTGATTGATCTAATCATATTTTGAACTACATCCATCCCTACACCCCGACCAGAAATATTAGAGACTTTATCAGCGGTACTAAATCCAGGCAAAAATATTAAGTCATATATGTTTTTGGTGTTAAATTTTTCAGCGTTTTCCTTAGTGATTATCCCCCTAGCGAGTGCAAAATTTAAAATTTTATTAGTATCTAGTCCTCTTCCATCATCGCTTACTTGGATACAAATATTATTTCCATCATGATAGGCCTTTAGCGTAATTTTACCTACCGGATCTTTTCCTAGCCTTCTGCGGGTTGTTGGATCTTCTATACCATGGTCGATGGCATTTCTAATCATATGGGTTAAGGGTTCAGCAATTGCGTCTACTATCTTTTTATCAAGTTCAGTCTCTTCTCCACTAATTTCTAGTGTAACTTCCTTTTGTAATTCTTTAGAAATATCTCGTAAAATTCGCTTGAACCTAGTAAATGTTGCTTCAATAGGGATCATTCTAGTTTGCATAACTTCACTTTGTATTGAGCTAGATATTTTGGTCAAGGCGTTGGTGTTCTCATCTAATACATGGATAAAATTAATTAGTTGTAAATTATGATGGGCCTTACGTAAATTTTCTAATTTTATTTTTATTTGATCATATCTTGTTAGTACTTTATTTTCGATTTTTTGTTTATTTAATAATGTTTTTAATTCTTTAACAAATAATTCATGATTAGAATCAATTTCATTTAAAATTTCTTCGATTTCTTTAAAATGAGAAAAATCAAATTTTATATTGTGTAAAAATTGATTAAAACGCGCTTTGCAAATCACGAGCTCTCCTGATAGATTCATCAGTTGGTCGATTTTACTGGAATCAATTCGAATAGTTTTCGTATCAAGAGTAGAACCTTTATTTAAAGTAGGACCTTTATTAATTTTCTCAACGGTTTTTGAATTTTCTAGTTGGGGGGATAATCACTA
>JADGBS010000342.1 GCA_015231325.1 Oligoflexia bacterium
TATTCCTGCAAACTCATCGATTGAATTAGCTGTTCGTAATTTGAATCAATTTTCGTTACGGATTGTGCTCGTTGTGAGCGAACATAACGAGTTCATAGGCACGATCTCCGATGGAGATGTCCGTAGAGGACTGCTTAAGGGACTGAGCTTGATGAGCCCTATTCTCGAAATTGTTCAGCGTAATGCATTAGTTGTGCCGCCTGATATGCATCGGGATACGGTTATGAAACTGATGGCCGCAAATAAAATCCACCAAGTGCCAGTAGTTGATGAAAAAAATAAGATTATCGGCCTTCATATTTGGGATGAAATTATCGCTCCATCAAGCCGAACCAACTTAATGGTTATCATGGCGGGAGGTTTAGGTACTAGGTTAATGCCACATACCGAAAACTGTCCAAAACCATTACTTCTTGTTGCTGGTAAGCCAATTCTTGAACATATTATTGAGCGTGCAAAACTTGAAGGTTTTCATAAGTTTGTATTGGCTATAAATTATTTGGGAAATATGATCGAGTCATATTTCGGATCAGGTGAAAAATTCGGTGTGCAAATTGAGTATTTGCGTGAAACAACACCACTAGGAACTGCGGGAGCTTTAGGGTTAATGATGAGTAGGCCTGATGCGCCATTTGTTGTTACAAATGGTGATGTGATTACAGATATTGCTTATGGAGAATTAGTAGATTTTCACATGCGCAATCTGGCGACAGCAACAATGGCTGTTAGACTTCATGAGTGGCAACAACCTTTTGGTGTGGTTCAGGTTAAGGGTTTAGATATTGTTGGCTTTGAGGAAAAGCCGATTGTTCGCTGTCATATAAATGCTGGCGTCTATGTTTTAAGTCCAGAAGCGTTAGAAGCGCTACCTAGAAATGTTAGATGTGATATGCCGACTATATTTGAGCGTCTTCAATCTCAATCTAAGAGGGTTGTTGCATATCCAGTCCACGAGCCTTGGTTAGATGTAGGCCGACCGTCTGATCTAGCAGAGGCTCGGCAAAAATATAGCGATAAGTTGGAAAATAGCAATGAGAAATAAAACACAAAAACTACGCTGGTGTGCGAATTGTTTGACTATGTCTACGAGACCACGGATAAGCTTTGATGAGCGTGGATGGTGCAATGCATGCATATGGACTGAAAGCAAGAAAAGTCTTGATTGGGTTGCAAGAGAAACCGAGCTAAATGCATTACTTGATAAGCACCGTAGGTCAGATGGTCGGTTCGACTGCCTTGTTCCAGTCAGTGGCGGTAAGGATGGTTCATATGTTGCTTACAACTTAAAGCACAAATACGGGATGCATCCACTTGCAGTGACAGTCACTCCCGCCTTACCGCTAGAGCTGGGAGATAAAAATTTAAGGGCATTTGTTGAGAGTGGCTATAACCACATATCAGTAAATCCTGGATATGAAGCAATGCGAGCGTTGAATAAAATCGGTCTGACAGAGATGGGCTTTCCTTATTACGGCTGGTTGATCGCTATCCACACCGCAGTATTTAGAATTGCGATGAATTTCAAGATACCCTTGATTTTTTACGGTGAGGATGGAGAGGTTGAATATGGTGGTTCAACTGAAACATCGAAGAAGCCAATCTATGATGCTGAATATCAGAGAAAAATATATTTGGAAGGCGGGTATGAAAAAGTGTTATCGAGCGCTGGTCTTTCAGAAGATGAGCTATATTTTTTCAGATTTCCCTCTGACCAAACGATAAAGTCAAATCCTATAGACCTAACGCATTGGTCATATTTTGAAAACTGGGATCCATATAGAAATTACCTTACTGCTAAGGAGTACTGCGGACTAACAGAAGCAGACCAATCAAACGCAGGCACTTTTACTAATTTCTCTCAGAATGATCAGGCGTTATATGCACTTCATACGTACCTCATGTATCTAAAGTTTGGCTTCGGGCGTGCGAATCAGGATGCTTGTATTGAGGTACGTAGGGGTGCAATGGATCGTCAGCAAGCTGTTAACTTAGTGCGGTTATACGACGGCCATTATCCCGAAGAATTCATCCCCCTTTATCTTGATTATTATCAAATGACGATGTCTGAATTTGATGCGGTTCTTAGCAAATATGCAAACAAAGATTTGTTTCATTTGCAGGAAGGACGATGGACTCCAATCTTTGAAGTAACTTAAAGAATGCCGACCCCTAAAATAACAATCGTTGATTACGGCATGGGTAATATTTGGTCCGTTGTTAGTGCATTACGTTATATAGGATGCGAGCCAACTGTTAGCTCAGATCCAGATGAAATTTTGCATGCATCAGCAATTTTATTGCCAGGTGTTGGTTCCTTCAAAAGGGCAATGCATGAACTACAAAGTAAAAAAATTGACATCGCTATTTTAGAGGCTGTGCAAATTAAACAAACAAAAATACTTGGAATTTGTTTAGGCATGCAATTAATGGCCGATATTGGTTATGAGGATGGTGAAACCTTAGGGCTTGGATTAATTCCGTCCTCTGTGGAAGCATTTAATTCAATTGAGATTGGTTTAAACAAAATACCGCACGTTGGTTTTAATCAAGTGATAACGAATAAACAGGGCGATTTATTTAACCAACTACCTGAAATATCCGATTTTTATTTTGTACACTCATATCGGATGGCAGGTGGTAATTTGTCGGGGAATCAATCGTTTTGTAATTACGGAGTAAATTTTCTAGCTGCTTATGAGGATGACAATATTTGTGCGACACAGTTTCATCCGGAAAAAAGTCAAACGAATGGGTTAATTCTCCTACAAAACTTTATTAAGATTTAGAAAATTTTATGCTAAGAAAGCGCTTAATTTTTACTCTTCTTTTTAGTGATGGGTATTTTGTATTGAGTAGAAATTTCCGCTTACAAAAAGTTGGAAACCTCGATTGGTTAAAAAAGAATTACAACTTTTCGAAAATTGCATTTTCAATTGACGAATTGATAGTTCTTGATGTAAGTAGAGGTCCGAAGAACGCTAGTTTATTTTGCGAAGCGTTAAAGTCAATAAGCGATGGATGTTTTGTTCCTATCGCAGCAGGTGGAGGTGTTCGATCTGTTCTAGATGCTCACAACTTACTGAGATCTGGAGCTGATAAAGTAGTGGTCAATACGCCCCTGTATGGAGATCAAATACTAATTAATGAATTAGCAAAAAATTTCGGACAACAATGCATCGTTGGGTCTGTTGATCTTAAAAGCATCGAAGGCGCAGGCTTTCGCGTGTATAGCAATTCTGGAAATAAAAGCATTGAAGAATCAACATCTTCAGTGATAAAAGAAATTTTAGATTCATCTATTTGTGAGTTGTATCTAAACTCAATTGATAGAGATGGCACGGGACAAGGTTACGATTTAAAAATGTTGGATTTATTACCGCTCGCAGTTAAAAAGCCAGTAATCATTGCTGGCGGGGTTTGGAATGCAAAACATCTTATTGAAGGGCTATCAGATAAGCGAGTGGACGC
>JADGBS010000343.1 GCA_015231325.1 Oligoflexia bacterium
ATCCTCCTCCCTAGCAAACGCCTCAATGAACACCTCTGCTTCTACTTCTTCTCGGTCGCAACAAAGTGTGCTCTCTCCATGGTGAATCTCATAACCGTGGACACTATGACCTGAAGTGCGCACAAGGGCACGCACTTGTCCCAGGTTCTTTTCTTTTTGCATCACAGTGATCAATGGTAGCAACCCTAATCCATTAATCTGTCGAACATTTGATTCTGTAGAGTAGGGATCCTCAATTGTCGTTCCTAATATCTGGTACCCTCCGCAAATTCCTACCACCATTGTTCCTTCTCGTGCATACTTTTTTATCTGCTCTGCCATTCCACTCTCTTGCAAAAACTGCAAATCACTAATCACACTTTTACTCCCCAAAAGGAGGATTGCATCCGGTCGGTCTGATCCATGCGGCCCTAGTTGATCCCAACTTTGAATGAATTTAATTTTAATATCAGGTTCAAGACAAAACGGATCGATATCAGTAAAATTGGAAATAAATGGAGTTCTAATTACTGCTATAACAACGTCTTTGTCCTTTTTATCCTTTTCGTCCTTTTCGTCCTTGCTGTCTTTGAAATATCCACTTAACCCCAGGGAATCCTCGATAGGAATGTGTAAATTAGGAATAAAAGGCACTACGCCCAGAAGCGGTAATTCAGTCATCTGCTCCAGATATTCTTTTCCTTCGTTTAGCAAATCTCGAATTCCACGAAATTGGTTAATAATCATTCCCCCCAACAACCTTCGCTCCCACTCTTCTAGGGTATTGATGGTCCCAATTAAAGAACCAAAGACACCGCCACGATCAATATCCGAAACCAGAAGAACTTTAGCAGAAGCATGTTGGGCCATCCGCATCTTGACAATATCATCTTTTTTTAAATTTACCTCTGAAATACTTCCGGCGCCTTCTAAGACGATTAAATCATATTCGCTGGATAAAGAGTCATAAGCAGCTTTAACCTCTGTAAAAATCTGGGGTTTGATCTTAATGTATTCACTAAAACTCATATGCCCTAGAGGTTTACCTTTTAAAATCACCTGACTAACCGTTGAAGAGTTGGGTTTCAACAACACCGGATTCATCCGATAGTCCATCGTCACCGATGCCGCCTGTGCCTGAACCGCCTGTGCGCGCCCAATCTCTTCATTAAATGGTGTAACAAAAGAGTTCAATGACATATTTTGTGCTTTGAAAGGCGCAACCTTGACCCCATCTTGGTAAAAGATGCGACATAGAGCAGTCGCCAATAAACTTTTCCCAGCATTAGAACTGGTACCCTGAATCATCAACGCACGAGTAGGTCTACGCGAATGCGTGTGCGTGTGCGTACGCATTCGGCAGGGTGAACCCACTGCTGGTAAATGAAAAATCCCGCCTAGTGCCTCCAACAATTTACAATTACTTTCTTCATCTTTTATTGCCAACCGTATATATCCAAGACGAGCGGAAGTATCTTCGCTAAAGAAATTATCCGCATTTCTAATTAGTATTTTGTATTTCAATAATAAGCATTCAAAAACTTCCGTGGCAGTAAACTGGAGAAATTGCAACAAAACAAAATTAGCATCACTATCAAAAACTTTAAAAGCATAGTTACTTCTTTTAGACAGTTCACTTAGACTGGAAAGGAAACTCGAGCGCAATTCATTAGTCACCTTTTTTGTCTTATTGAAGTAACTAACATCATCCAAAGCAGCGACCGCTACGCTATTGGCCAATTCATTAATATTCCATGGAGGCAAATATTGGTCAAATTTTTTCGCAATCTCTACTGATGCTATTGCGTAGGCAATTCGCAGCCCCGGGACGGCCAATACTTTAGTTAGTGAACGGGAGACAATAAGATTAGGAGAAAGTAATGTGACAAAAGAGGTCGCCATAGCAGTAAAATCAATAAAGGCCTCATCAATAACAAATATCGTTTGCGGAAAATCCCTTATCAGAGCAGAAATTTGTAAAAAATCGAGCGTAGTGGCAGTGGGATTGTTCGGGTGCCCCAAAATTATCATGGATTTCCCGCCATTTTCGTCTTTTCCGCTATTTCCGCTATTTCCGCCATGCAAATTCTTGGTTGTGATCGTTAAAAGGTCCAATAACTTTTGGGTGTTTAAAACAAAGCGCGGACCAACAATTTCTAAAGGGAAAGAAACCACCTGAATTTTCTTCCCCCGATAGGCCCTGTGACAATCCCAGGCCTCACGATAACAACTAAAAGATGGAGTAGGGATAATTACGACTTCCGGTGAAAATACCTGAGGAAGCGTATAGAAAAATTCACTAGCACCATTAGTTAATATTATTCGTTCATCAAAACAGGTGGTTGTTGATGCGCATGTCCTTTGCAAAAAAGAGACAATTTTTTTTCTATATTTACGATAAGTAATATCCGGGTAATGTTTTAAATTTCCTAGTTGAGAAATAATAAACGGACGCAGCCAATCAGGATACCCTAGTGGATTGATATTAACTGAGAAATCCAGATATTCTGAAAAATCTTCAATTCCATACTTATCCATTAAGTAGGCAATCGCTCCTCCATGTACATTTTTGCTTCCTAGTATATTATCCATGCATATCATCCATTTTCCTTCCTACGACAATGATCAACAAAGCAAGCGGCAATTTGCGGGGTATCACCCCAATGCATATGCAAATAAGTTCCAATAACATTTTTATAACTGAATCCTTCCTCAGTGGCGCGTGAACCATGGTGATCAATCAATCTAAACTTGTAATTTTCATGATCGGTATCGTCAGCAACAACCCCAGAGTATCGAAATTGATGTCCCTTTATAGGGACACCTTTTTTACCAAGTATACAATCGGCAGTTAGCTCACCTTCAATATGGCCAAGAGCTCTCAGTTTTTCCTCTAGCTTAATTTTCAACGGCAACAAACCCAAAAAATGGTGAAACTGCCCCGAGCTACTAAGCTCTATTCCTTGTGATAAATAAATCAAACCACCACACTCGCCATAAATGGGCATTCCCCCCTCTGCACATGTTATAATCTGTTGTACCAAAACTTGATTTGCTTGTAATTTCTGGGCATAAATCTCGGGATATCCTCCTCCGAAAATTATCCCCGATGTCCCTATGGGTAAGTGATGATCATTTATTGGTGAAAAATAAGACAATTCCGCACCAGCTTCTTCTAATAACTGCAAGTTATACCGGTAATAAAAATGAAATGCCTCATCGTAGGCGACAGCAATTTTAACAGGATGGCAACTGGCAGGTTTACAACTGCTGGCAGTTTTACCACTGTAAGAAAAAGAAAGAGCAGAATTGGCGATTGACCTTAATCGCTGCAAATCTACCCCTTGAGAGACTCGTTGTCTAATCTCAGCAAAAGCAGCATCAGCAACGGCAGAATCAAAAGCACTAATCAGACCCAAATGACGTGAGGGAAATTTATTAGTACATTTCTCCACTCCACCTAAAATCGGCGGCAACACTTGAGA
>JADGBS010000344.1 GCA_015231325.1 Oligoflexia bacterium
TCGGTATAATAAAAATAAATTTAAGTTATCTTTTCAGTTTACTTTACTGCGCTACTTCTGCATTTTCTGTATCATCTGTGTTAACTGCATTAACTGTAAATATGCAATGGCCGCTATCTTGAATAAAGGAGTGGGAACTAGAATTGCTGGGCATTACGTTGGAAGTACTATAGAGTTAGATCTCTCTAAATCATTTCTCAATGGATATATAGATCTGCAAAAACGTCCCATTCCTGTCGAATATTCACTTGAACATTTTGATTTACAAGATGAATTTTTGTTCTATATCCGACAACTCTCCCAAAGTTTTTCTCCTAAATATTTTTTGATTGAAGTGGATGCTTACCCTCTAACTAATCTAGGACTCCATGTTTACCAAAATAAGCAAAGAACATTTCATGACTGGGAATTTGCTATTACCTCTCATCAAATAGGACTAAAACGCACCAGAATAAATGTTCTTGAATTAATTACTACCCGCTATGAAACACCCTACTCTTTTTCTTTTTTTCTGGGCGAAATACTCACGCTCGTTAGTCCAAAAAATGAAGGCCCCTCAACAAAAGGAGCTCCTGCACAAACCGGCAATGCCATTATGGGGCATGTTATAACTTTCGGTGATCGTCGTTTAATGAAGATGGAAGAGCTGCACGATAAATGGTTACATTATTCCTATAAAATTAAAGGAGAAGATAACAATCCTACCCTCCCTAAAAAATGGGGACTGCAACTAGGATATCTTCACCATCAAAATACTCGTTTTTTCAATGGAGTTACTTTCAACGTGGTCCGTGATTGGACCGCTCCCGCTTTCATTAGTAGTTGGTTAGCAAACCTCAAACTGGATTATCAATTTCTAGTTCCCCTTAATCGTATTAGCGGCACTCGAGGATTACAAAAATATACCAGTTTTCAAAAGATTCTATTGGGACGAAACATTAACTTTCAAAGCTTTATTTTGGGTCTAGAATTTGGTATAAAATGGGAATGTTTTAAAATCGGTGGAGAGGTTGTATTCAGTGAAACCTCAGTTATTCTTGCACCAAATATCAGTTGGTAGTACACCATGATAGTGTGTTATTAAAGTGATAGCAATCAGTTATAAAAAGGTTATAATTGATGTATTTCTAGTTGAAACTCATTATAACTTGGAGGTGCCAAAAATGATTTTTCAAAGGTTACTAAAACTGCTTTTGTTTTCACAGTTTGTTATTGCGACATTGTTAATTATGTCTCCTGACGGAAAATGTGCCGCGGCGTCTAGCACAGATGTGGGAAACGTGACAAATATGCTTAGCGCCCCCCCAGTGGGCCCCCAAACGCCCACTTGTGCCGCCCCTACTGCTGCTGCCGTTGATAGTAGCGTAGTTGAGCAGGTCATTAGAAAAATACGGGCCGATTTGTTGTCGTGTTGTGAGCTTATAGTAGCGCCTGTTAAAAAGGGAAGATGCGTATTGCAAGCTACTAATGCAACTGACACTAAACAAGCAGGACTAGGACGGGCTTTCGAACCTTTGGTAAGGACCATTACGGTTGAAAATAAGACTCCTGTAGATGCTTGCGTGGAGTTAACCAAAATCACGCCTCTAGGTCAAAACATAAAATGTCTTATTCAAAATTACGAACCTCGTAGTACTCCTGAAGACATAATAAGTATGTGTAGTAATGAAGGGATCCAAAGTAAGATAATGGCCTGGTTTCCGTCGCGGTCACCACGAGCAGAGGTATCGGCGGCAGCAGGAACTGGGAACGTAGGAGGGGCCGCTGCAGCAATGGCAGCAAAGCTAGAGGCGGCGCGCAATGCCTCCCCCTCTGATGCTACAGATAACATAGCAGCAGCGCCACCACCACCTTCTTCAGGAGCAGCGGCGCCACCACCACCTGTTAGAGCAGCACCACCTCCTCCTCCACGTAAAGCAGCAGCGCCGCCACCACCTAAGATTGGAGTGGAACAAGCACCATCAGAAACGTACGCACAAAGACGGGCCAGAGGACAAGCCGAGGCCGTTGGAGCAGGGACCATAAGTGTTACGCAGCCACTACCAGCAGAAGCATCGGCGAAAGCATCACCAGCGGATATCAGAAGTCGTTTGATGAAACAACAACCTGGTGCTGGTGGTGCTATGCTCCTTTCTCAAGAAGACTTAGATAGACAGGCCGCAGCGCGTGCTGCTCGGAGGGCCGCGGGATCGTCTTCTTCTAGTTCTAGCTCATCAGTATCTACACCAACAGCTGAAGAAATAGCTGCGGGGCAAAAAGTGGCGGATGGACTAAAAGGGCTACAGGCCAGAATGTTCAATAATTGGAAAGAAGGCAAGAGCGAGCAAGAAATTAACGTAAGACTTAAACAGATGGGACAAGCAGGAAAGTTTTAACAATAACGCTTCGTAATAGCTTTGATGTCAGTAACTATTTCAGTATTTATTCTGCCTAATCTACTAATCTACTAATCTACTAAAAATCTGACTTACAGTCAGTAAATATGCTTTCTATTTCGTCGATCTTGCGGTAAATATGACGAAAAGGGAGTGAAATAATCATGACAATAAAGCGAACACTGAAAATTACTAAGGATTCTTTTTTTCTTTTTGGACCGCGGGCAACCGGCAAGACAACTTGGCTTCGAGAGCAAGTTAGTCCCGGACTCTACATTGACTTATTGAAGTCAGAGAATTTTCTGCGCTTCTCAAAACATCCAGGGGAACTGAGTGAGATAGTAGCTGCTAACCCAAAATGGAAGTGCATCATAATTGATGAAATTCAAAAGGTCCCCCAGCTTCTGGATGAAGTCCACTCCATTATTTTTGAAAAGAAAAATACTCTGCAATTTATATTAAGTGGATCTAGTGCGCGAAAGCTTAGGCAGAGTCATGCCAATTTCTTAGCGGGGCGAGCGCTGCTGCGCAAATTTCACCCATTCACCGCCTTTGAGTTGGGGACAAGTTTCAATCTTAAAAAATCCTTGGAATTTGGAATGCTGCCCCATGTATGGACAACTGAATCTATGGAGGACAAGCGAGATTACCTTTTTGCCTACGTTGAAACCTATCTGAGAGAAGAGGTTCAACAAGAGGCGCTTACCAGAAATCTGCCGGCATACTCTGCTTTTCTTGAGCATATGGCACTAAGAAATTCGCAAGTTATTAATTTACAAAATCTTTCTCCGCAAATTGGAGTGGCGAGAACAACGCTTAAGGGATACTTGGATATCCTTGTGGATACTTTATTAGGAGTATCGTTGCCTCCTATCCAATTGAAGGCCAAGGTTAAAGAGGTTGCCACCCCTAAATTTTACTTTTTTGATACCGGTGTAGTTCGGGCGTTGTCTCACTCTTTAGACGAATCTATCGATTACTACAAAGGGGCACTATTGGAAACATACATCCTTCACGAGTTAATGAGTTATTCTGACTGCCACAACAAACGCTGGCAATTCCACTACTGGGCCACGCCT
>JADGBS010000345.1:0-2917 GCA_015231325.1 Oligoflexia bacterium
GTTGGGCAACAATCGTTCTATATCGTTAGCGCATAATCTTTTAACTGCGATCGAAAAAATGCAAACATCCAGTGGAGCTGTTTTATACGCTACATCTGGTACTTGTCCCAATCAATCAGGATACGTAGAACTTCAATGGAGTTTTAAAGGATATAGTGAATATTCCATAAAGAGATATGACTTGGATTACAAAATGTTGAAACAGGAATTTAAATTGCGTAATGATGATCTTAGATACGGAGATACAGAGAGGGAGAATGATCTAAAGATTATGCGTGATCGCCAAAATCTTTGGGAAGGACATCGATATCGTTATGAATTGTATGGTAGAGGAAATATCAAACCATTGGCGATTATCCCCTCATTTCGCATACCTGATCGAGCTCGAGAAGTAGATCATTTAGATCCAAATTATAAAAATCCCCAGGCCATTTCTGAAGATGGAAAATTTACCTTGAATTTTAGTGGAAGCGTAAAGGTGGATTATCACGAAGTTTCTTTGGAAAATAATTTTTCTTTACTTAGTGGATTGCGGAGTTTTTTAGAAATTTTACGGGTTCATAAAAACGAGGTATTTGCCATAACCTCAGACATTAGGAATGGCAGTCAGCTCATAGTAGATGTAAACAGCGATATACAACGATTAGAAAGCATCATCGCAAAGATGTTAAACTTTTTTCGTACTTACGGATTGCATACAGGTAAAGGTGATGAAGGTAATAAGGAAGATTGGTATTTTTACCAGGGAGGTGTGGCCGAAAAAATGTTGCCTGATGGATCCGTTGTTACGTGGAAGGCATTTGATAATAATTTTGCAGCAGATTGCCAGACTTGGGGAATGACGATTTTGGGACAACCAACTATTGATGGGTGGTTTGGTGAGGGCAGTGCTTATCAGATATGGCAAAACACTAAACGGATCGCTGGGCACTATGTCCAAGGAAAATTATGGGGAATTGGATTTTCCAATGACGATACTTCTGTTTTGTCCAGCGAATGGACCTTTGGGGCGATTAATATGTGTTTGGTGTTAGCAGAACAATACCGTAAGGCGGGAAGGTCAGATATGGCCGATGCGCTGTCGGCCGATGCAGAGAGTATGTATCAAGGAGTCCAATCGTTGTTAGTTAATATTAAAGATTCACGTTTTTCCCAAGCGCAAAAAGGTTATCTTTATTCCAATAAACGATACTTTATTCCTTTTGGTTGGTACGCCAATCCTATTCCTAATAATGCCTCAACTTCTTGGGGATTATTGATGCATCCGGACTTTAGATACAATCCATTTTATCTTGGAGGCAAAATGGATTCATATGACTGGGGTGGCATTTTAAAAAATTTTTAACTTGATGGGGGGATGATTATTTATGAACCAAAACAGCAGTCAGCAAGGCAAGAGCGACACATTGTCCGAAATACCCTGTTCGGAGAAGCTAGTCTCATATTGCGGACTTTATTGTGGTGCTTGTGGACGGTACTTGAAAGGGGCATGTCTTGGATGTGCAGAAAGTGTAGGCAAAACTTGGTGCAAAATTCGTAGTTGTTGTGTCGCCAACGAGTATCATAGTTGTGCAAATTGTAAAAAGATTACAGAATACCAACAATGTAAAAATTTTAATAATCTGATTGCGAGATTCTTTTCTTGGATTTTTAAATCAGACCGGGTAGCGGGTTTAGAGAAAATTAAAAAAGAGGGAATGAAAGAATTTGCATCTTATATGTCCAAAAAACGTACCCATTCTATAAAAAAGAAATAGTATTTAGTAAATAGCAGTTAGTGAATGTGGAGTGTCTGTGGCCAAACTAAATACTGCGCTATTAATTTTGGTGTCGGCATTGATTTTGATTATCTATGGCGATTTAATTATTATTGATCCGGTTTTAAAGTGGGATGACGAAAGCATTATTAAACCGCTGTTAGGGGTAAAGTCATTTTTTGATTACCATATTTCTGCCAGTATCGATCTTCAACCGGTACGGGATATTTCTTTATTAATAAATATTTATATTATGAATCTTTTTGGTATATCTACGTTTCATTTATTAAACGTTCTTATATGGATTTCGATACTTGGTTCGGTTAATATCTTGTTAACTCAACTTAAAACTCCAGTTGTGGCGCGAACTTCGCTTTTACTGTTAATGGCAGTTCATCCTGTTTTTGTTAATTCTGTTGCCTGGATATCGGCAAGAAAGCACTTACTTTCTTGTTTGTTTATATTTTGTGCTACTATCTGTTTTTTTTACCTAGAAAAATCAGCGCCAGAGAAGCGTAAGAAATGTATTAAACTAGCTATTATTATTTTTTATTTATTATCAGTCTTGTCACAGCCAATATCACTGCTTTGGCCTTTTTGGATTATTGCATATTTTTTATCATTCAATTGTCGCGGTTTACAAATAATTGATACTATAAAAAAAGTACCTTTGTATTTTTATTTTTTGCTTATTATCATGGTCTGCTGTATTAAGCTTAATCTAATTTATTACTCTACTGATTATCTACAAAAAAGTCATTATCCGAAAGTATTGGATTTTTTTGGAAATATGCCGACGATTCCACAGATGTATGGACGATATTTCATTAATCTTGTTTTCCCTTTCAATTTGGCCGTTTTGTATGAAATATTTTCGATTACTAATATTGTTGGAATGGTATCTTTTGTTTTGTGGATGTATTTCGCATGGAAAATGCTGGATAGGAGAGATTTTGTAGTATGGATGATTTTTTATCTTTTCCCATTGGCGGTTGTGACAGTTAATATTACTCCGATGTTTGTTTTCGATACTTATGTTGTAATCTCATCGTTTGCATTCTTTTATATAAATTATCTAATTTTTGTAAATGTTCATATTGATGTGCGATGGAAAACGATTTTTACAGCTATTTTATTAAGTATTATTATTATTATATTTA
>JADGBS010000345.1:3074-3452 GCA_015231325.1 Oligoflexia bacterium
AAACAAGGAAACTTATTCATGAGCTTTTACAGTATGAATATCCGGATAAGGAAAGAGATTTACAGTTGTTTGTAAAGTTATGGGTTTATAGAGTGAAAACATCATACTTGTTTTCGAGACAAGAGAAACAAAAGTATTTAGATAATTTTATTCAATAGTACTTGTCTCGATTTTGGTTAGCTGAATACCATATGCGTATTCGGTTACTAGAAAGTTTATCGCAAACTTGTAACTTTTTTGTTCGATGATTACGCTTAGCTTATCTGCTATGTCGGCAATGGGAACAAATTCTTCTATAAGTAGTTTCTGCCCACTAATAGAGCTTTGTGATGTAAGTTTGTTCATTAGAAATATTGCTTTTCCTTGGATTGCCAATAC
>JADGBS010000346.1 GCA_015231325.1 Oligoflexia bacterium
AAATGTATGGAGATAATTATGGCTACCGGTCAGGTCTAAATTTAAGCATGGTTAATCACCTTAAAAATAAGGTGAAACACTTACAGCGGATTGTGAAACTTGATATTGACGACGTTGTATTAGATATTGGTAGCAATGACGGCACATTGTTAAAAAGTTACGAAAACATAGGAATAAAGAGAGTTGGGATAGATCCCACAGGCAATAAATTTCGTCATTTTTATGATGAAAGTATTCTGTTGATTGCGGATTTTTTTAATGCTGCTGACTACAAAAAATATTTGCCCAAAAGCCCTGCAAAAATTATTACATCAATTTCGATGTTTTACGATTTACAGTCCCCAATAGAATTCGTCCGTGATGTACAAAAAGTATTAGACAAAGAGGGAATATGGCATTTTGAACAAAGTTATATGCCTACTATGTTGAGAATGAACTCTTACGACACTGTATGCCACGAGCACTTAGAATATTATTCTTTGACGGTTGTAAAGAAACTATTAGAAAGTTGTGAATTGAAAATAGTTGACGTCCAGATGAATGCAGTAAACGGAGGTAGTTTTGCTGTAACTGCGGCACATAAGCATTCATTACTTAAGGCCAATGACTCAGTTATCAACTGGATGTTGGCTCAAGAGGAGCGAATGGGCTTGCATACACCTGCTCCTTTTAGGCATTTTGAAGAAAGAGTTTATTCCCACAGAGCAAATTTAGTTGAGCTGATAAAAACACTTCGAGCCGACGGTAAAAAGGTTGTTGGATATGGCGCATCAACAAAAGGGAACGTTTTGCTGCAGTTTTGCGGTTTTGGACCGGACGATATTGAGTGCGTTGCAGAAGTAAATCCTGATAAATTTGGGGCATACACCCCAGGTACAAAAATACCGATCCTTTCTGAAAAAGAAGTTAAAGCGATGCAACCCGACTACATGCTGGTATTGCCATGGCATTTTAGGGATTCTATTGTTCAGCGTGAGGCGGAATATATAGCTGACGGTGGAAAATTAATATTCCCAATGCCCGAAATAGAAATTGTATAAAAATGGATAAATTTTTATTAGAAATAAAAAGATTTTTACAAATAAAATCAATATTTATATTTTATGGCTTAACAAAAATAATACTTTTATTAGTATTAAAAAAGAAAGAAAAAAAGAATGAAAAAATTCAACTGTGTATAGAAGCTGGTGAAAAAGGCTGGGAGTCCATCGAGTTTAAAGAATATTATCAATCGGCTTGTGAATATATAGGAAGCGGGCACGTAATAAAACTTATTTTGATGCAAAATCAAAACTATTTAAAAGAAATAAGTTCAACTATTAAATATAAAGGCGTAACGCATTATTTCTATGATCCTAGAACAGGAAGTCAAGAATTTTGGCGTGCAATCTTAGAAAGCTTAAAAATTGCGATTTTGTTTAAAAGAGAAAACGTATTGCCGATATGTTTATCAACTGATTTGGCAGTAAGGCGATGGAGAATTCAGTCCTCTATTGTTACATGTGTTTCAGGAACGGTTGTTTGCTTTATGTCATCGAAAGAAATGGAGGAGATTTTTCCACACAAAAGGTTATGTGGACCAAATGTAATGCCACTTTCTAAACAGACATACAAAAATTTAAATAAAATAAAAATAGTAGAAAAAAATAGAATAAAAGAAGAAGTTGTATTTGCAGGATCATTATATGAACCAAGAACACAAACTTTAAAATATTTAGAACAAGGTCTTAAAAAAAAGAATATTAACTTTCAGATTTATGGAAGAAATATAGGGTCAAAAAGAGTTTCAGATGAAGATTATTGGAAAAGATTAATTAATACAGAAATAGTATTTACTACTTCTGATCAAATGATGCAAAAGGGTACTGACTATTCACATGTAAGGCATATGGTTTATAGGTACTTGGAAGTACTTGCTTCAGGTAGTTTGTTGATTGCTCAAGATATACCAGGTGTAAGACGTTTTTTTACTCCAGGAGTGCATTTTATTGCTTACAAAAATAATGATGATGCAATTAACTTAATAAGTTACTATTTAAAAAATAAAGAAGAGGCTATTAAAGTTAAACAAGTGGGACATGAAAAAGCATTATCAATTATTGACGCGAGAGTTTTTTGGCTAATGGTTGATGCCGCTTTGGGAACAAGGTCGCTAAGCTAAATATTTTTCAAATCTTCCGTATTATTTTAATAAAATATCAAGAAAATATTTAAAATTTTATAGGCGCCTTAGAAATCATTAAGATAGAAGTAATAATTTTTAGCTTTAAAAGACTTTTTATAAAATTAGATTTATTGAGTACATTTGATTAGATTTTTGAATCGGCGGTTTCAAGTATGAAGTGCAACAAGCTGACGGTAATATTCGTTGACATTAAATGTTTCAGGTAAAAAGAGTTCTGCAGGGCATTTAAAGACGAGACTTTTGGGAGGTCTAGTATTTAAGTCCCAAGCAACACTATCTAGTTCTCTTAGGCTAAACACGTACAGGTCGACTCCCTTGGGTAAATATTGTTTAAGTAATCCGTTTGTATTCTCTGTGATTCCACACCGCCAGGGGTTGTGTGGGTCTGCGAAGTGCGCCTTGACATCCGTCTGCTCTGAGAGCTTCTCTTGTTGAGCCATCTCGCGCTATTGGTCATAGTCATCGACAATCGAAGCTGCGCGTCGATTCGGCTGAGAACAATGCCAAAGCCCTCGATGGCGGCTTGCTCACCACCATCTGCAACCTTTACTAAGGTCACAAATAAACTTGTTCTCTCCTCGAGCGTAAAGACAGCCGATGAATTTTTGGTTCCTTTAATGAGGTTACTCTCCCTGTTTCCAAGTATCACGCGCTCGTCCACATCGGGCGGTCGTTGGTGAATACTGACCATATTAGGAATCTCGTCAAGGGGGTCTTCACCGAATACGAGTGGACGATGAACTTTACGTCCTTGCCTCAGGGTTGCAAGAAGCTCAGCACGCAACTCACTTCGCGGCATCGCGAAGAGCGCCGTGTAAATGGTTTCTTAACTGGAACGCAACAAGGAGTAATCTTGGGACATGCGTGGAAATATGCCCGCAATCTGTTCCAGAGAGTATCTTTGCCTAAGCAGTTTTTGAACGTGAGACTACAAAAAGCCGTCTATGGCCAAGCGAGCAGGCATGCGACCTGTGAATCGATTCATCGAGGAACGCTGATGGGCAAGAGCAGAACGGTAACCACCATCCAAAGTAGGCCTGCCAGCGTGAGCGGGCTGAGACTTGAAGTTGCACCACTCGTTACGCGCCAACTCTCGATTCACGGAGCGGGGGCTAGGATCAAGGTTTCGAGCTATTGCAAGAATGCTGCAGCCTCGCTCAAGGCTCAATTCAATCAAAGTCCGTTCTTAGGAGTTAAGATGTTTGTATTTGGTATTCCGCAACACAGTAACTCAGGGATAGTGTTGCACTTCAGATTTGAACTCGAC
>JADGBS010000347.1 GCA_015231325.1 Oligoflexia bacterium
GTACCAAAACAAGATTTGTCACCACTTTGCAAGTGGATCCATTTAGATAGAGTTCATACCCTCTTTAGTGAGTGTAAGAATGGTTCTAATTTGGCGGCCCATAAAATATGGAATATTTTAATTCTCTCTGCTTGGGCCAAGCGATGGGTTGTATGATCAGTCCTCCGAAGATACTTTTTTTGAGTTACTGTTATCCTCCTCAAAAAAAACCGAGAGCAATTCAGATCGCCCATTTGGTTCAATATTTAAAGAACTTTTTTCCTGTAACAATAATTAGTTCTGAATACAACGTCGAAATTCGGGATGATTTGTTTTCATCCAATGTTCAAGCTCTTAACAACATTGAATACGCAAAAAAATCTTTTTTGACTAATTTTATGCGCATGGATTATAATCAAAACTTACATTCAGACGTCGAAATTATTTTTCAGACATACTAACAATTAGGCACTAAATTATATACTCTTAAGAAATCATAAATCAAACATGTACCCCTTATGTTTTTCCTTTTAACATAAAACTAAACCCATGGTATTTTGATCTTTATAGAAAAGCATATCAGAAGGTCAAAACTTTCCAATTTGATATCGTGGTTACGTTCGGTCAGCCGATGAGTACTCACTTGGCAGGATATAAACTTAAAAAAAAATTTCCTAAAATAAAATGGATCGCCCACTTTAGCGATCCGTGGGTAGACAACCCCTTTAACGAATATAACTGGTGGACAAGATACATTAATAGATATTATCAGGATTTAGTATTCTATCATGCAGATAAATTAATTTTTACTTCTCAGGAAACTGCCGTTTTGGTTGCAAACCAATATTGTGATCAAATCATATCTAAAACGGAATTCATGCCTCATTGTTTTGATGAATCATTCTATCCGCAAAAGTTATGTAATGTTTCCCCTTACTTCATTGTTAGATATCTCGGAAATTTTTATGGAAATCGCCAACCAAGTTACTTATTTAATGCATTAAAGATAATTCCGAACTCAGAACTCAAGGATGTGCGATTTGAGTTTATAGGTGATTCAACTTTGAAAATAGAAGTGGAAGCTCCTGAGTTAAAAAATGTTGTAACAACACGCCCTTTAGTGAATTATTTAGATTCACTAAAGTTAATGAGTGAGAGCAATTTATTACTTATTATGGATGCGCCGACTGCCGGGATCTCTCCCTTTCTTCCGAGTAAACTAATTGATTATGTTGGTGCTAACCGGCCAATTTTCGGAATCACCCCTTGCGGTACATCTCAAAAACTAATAGAAGAAATGAAGTTTTTAACTGCCGACCCAAATGACCATAACAAAGTGGCCAATAATCTTATGAAAATGATTCGCCATGTACGATCAGGAGAAATTGCACATATTCCAAATAAAATTCGTAATCGTTTTTCGGTGGCCACTGTTGGGAATCAAATGAGCGAAATTTTCTTAAATATGTTAAAAGATACGAGGTTCCAAAAGTAGTATGAACATAAGTAGACATAACGAATTTCACATAACTCTAATTTCTCTATACCATTATGGGGCATTTGGTACGAGGATTTTATCAGAGCTTCTAAAAGATAGGGGGTATACGGTCACGTTGGTTTTTTTCAAGAGGGACAGAACAAACGAAATGTCGTTGCCTTCTGAAAAAGAAAAAATGCTCTTAATCGATCTTATTAAGACAACAAACCCTTCCATTATTGGCATTAGCACAAGATCAACCTTTTATACCGTTGCCAAGGATATTACAACCTTAATAAAAAATAGCAAGATTACAACTCCCGTTATTTGGGGGGGGGGGGACTCATGCGACTATATGTCCTGAGGAATGTATTGATTATGCTGATATCGTATGTGTAGGGGAAGGAGAGAAGTCTCTTTTGCAGCTAGTGGAAGCGCTTTGTAATAAGGATGACTATTCAAACATTCCTGGTCTATGGGTAAAAAAAAGTGATGGCAGCATTGCAAAAAATGAAATGTTAATGCTTACTGAAAATCTTGATGCTCTGCCATTGCCGGACTTTCGTAACATGCAGAGCTCATATGTTATAGAAAACGAAAAATGTAGAAATGAGGAACCTTACTACAATGACTCATTAACCCACTACAATTTTATAACCGCTAGGGGATGTCCGTTTCGTTGTGATTTCTGTAGCAATAGTATTTTTTATCCAATGTTTAAGGGCAAGGGCCGCATTCTCCGCCAAAGAAGTGTTGATAATGTAATAAAAGAATTAAAAAATGCGAAACAACATTTCAAAAAACTTTCTTCTGTTTCATGTAATGACGAGCTTTTTGGGCTTGATTTCTCATGGTTAAATGAATTTTGTGAAAAATATAAAAAAGAAATAGGCCTTTCGTTCCACTGTGATATGCACCCGAGTTATGTTACGGAAGAAAAAATTGCCGCTTTGGCGAAAATGGGATTACAGACAATATCAATGGGTATTCAAAGTGGTGTTGAAAGGACACGCCTAGAAGTATTTGGTAGAAATACGCCTGATTCCATAATATTAAACGCCGCAACTTTGTTCAAAAAATATAAAGTGTTTCCTTCCTACGATTTAATTCTTGATAATCCTCTAGAGAACGAAGAAGACGTAAGAAAAACATTATATTTTATGCTTCAACTTCCCGGCAGATTTTCTTTGAATGTATCCGTTCTGTAAAAAAGCTTAACCTAATTAAAAATTTAACGGACGGCCTTCTGGCCTAAAAGGCAGTTATCCCCCCGTGCTTACGCTGTAAATGTTGTTGTATCTTTCGGAAGATTTTCTTTATAATTCCAAGGCAACCATTTTTCTGGCGATACCCTGACTGACGCCTCATTGTTTTGAAGTACGTTCAAGTAGGTGTATATGTTTTCCCCACTGGCCTCGCAACTTTTAATCACGCTTACGTGGATATCATTGATAAGCGCTCCATATTCTGTCTTTAGATGCAGCCAATTCTTACGGTTCATTACTAGAGTTCGAAGATACCCCTCTAGGAGATTGGTGTCCAATGGGCAACCAGGTATTCTCAGAAATCCTGTCAATCCTGGCCAATGATTTAGTATGTAATCGACTGCCCCTCCCAGCTGGGAGTTCGGTTCTATTTTCTTTTCTTTCAAAGATTTTTCACACCACTCTTTCAGCAAATCCATGATCGGACCGCTGTTTTTTTGGTGAAATAGAAGTCTTTCGTCGGGGCCCATGGCCTGTTTTTTGGCATACGCCTCATTTTTATAAATCTCGCTATACCATTCCCTGACCTGGGCAACTTCCTCCTGAAATTTGTCCTCTATATCTATAAACTCTCTCCTCGCATGCACGTTGCATTTTAGTAACTCCACCTGTGACGAATCTGAGGGATTATTTTTCGAGCTGGCATCCCCTATAACTAGCATCTTGTTCTCATTGGTTCTTCTCTTCAGCATCTCATCTATGTTCTCGCCGCTATTTTTCTTCCC
>JADGBS010000348.1:0-450 GCA_015231325.1 Oligoflexia bacterium
ACCAGTATAACCAGTATAAGTAGATATCCGTATTAGAACTGATATCCCAATCCGATCTTAACTGAAGTAGTCTTCAGAGAATCCCGGTCGACGTCACCTTTTTGGGCCGATTTAGTATCAGCAGCAGTAATCACTCTTGCTTGCCCTTCGGTCTCAATTGTGTCGTGTGCTTCTGTAACCCCGTGTTGCAAGTGAAGACGGAGGAGAGTGAGGTACTTGACACCGCTATCTGATATAAAATTCAAATACAGAGTTTTGGCGATCAGAAAACAAATGTCTCTTCTCCTCTAGCACTTTTTTTAACTCTTCCATCTCTGCCATTGTTGGAGGCGTATAGGTTTTATTAAATTGTTTAAACCACCGATCTAACATCTCATTGGCAATTAGTTTTATAGTCTGATTAGAGTCGTCGAATAATTTGATTATATATAGTATTTTTTTCCATTTCGA
>JADGBS010000348.1:516-3437 GCA_015231325.1 Oligoflexia bacterium
TAGATGTCGCTGTTAATAATTTTTTCTATTTCTATAACAGGCACAGCAAGTATATTTTTTTCCACAATTTTTCTCACTGTTGTAGATAGTGATACTGATTCGCTCTTTAGATGATTGATAAATTCATTTAAATGTCCTTGAAAATCAATTTTTCCCAAGGAATTTAAGGCAGTTGCAATTATTTTTTTATTCTGATCTAATAAAAATGGGCGTAATTTATCAGTGTGGTTTTTAGAACCAAGTCTACCCAGTTCATCTATTGCGCAAATTAACTCTTTAGGACATCTGTAATTTGATAGTTTATCTATATAAAAATTTAAATAATCAATCTCATAATTATAGTAATTCTTTAAGGCCGTTCTTGCTTCTGCTCTCAATTCCGCCCATGGATCACAAAGGTATTTTTCGATATATAACTTTGCTTCTTCACTATGGTCATCGCATAGTAATTGAAGGATTATTTTGCGAATTGATGAATGCTTATCTTGAGAAAAATTCTGGAATAGAAATTTCCATTCGATCTTTGATGAAAGTAAAATGTCCAATAAACCCTTTCGGATAACAATGTCTCTATCTCTTGCAAATAAGTTGGTCAACTCTTCGATGCCTAATTCTGGCATTCTAGATAACAGCCGAAGCGCATTTCTTCTATGGTTGTAGTCTTTATCTTTAGCAAACCGCAGAAGCATCACTTTGTTGTTTGGTGCTAATAAAATATCCATGGCCCTATTAATTAAAGGGACATGAACGCATCTTTGCATTTTCTCCAGGTGTTGAATCATATTCAGATGTCTAAATACAATATCGGAAAATTCGATTGTTAAATATTTCTCCATCAAAGAGTAAGCAGAATTTCTAACCTGGGGAACCCAATCATTGAGGCGTAAAACAACAAACACAAAGGTTTCATTTGATAGGTAGGTCTGTAACCGCTTAATTGCTTCTTCTCTTACATGGCCATCGCTATCGCAGGAAATAATTCCAAGGATAACTCCAGCAAATTCACCATATCCATTAATTGAATCAAATTCCTTTGTTCCAATTAATGGGTATTCATACTCATTGTTCCATTTTGCACGGGAAGAGTGTTGTCTAATGATCCTATCAAGCTGGATTTTTTCTTTGAGCGGAGTTCTCTCCATTATGGTTGCAATAGAAGTAATTGCTGAATAAGCGACATCAGAATCATCTAAGAATACCAACTTAAAAAACTTTGGTATGGTCGCAATATCACCGATACGTCCAAGTTCATTGATTGCTTCTAGTCTTGTTGGTTCATGATTTTCTTTAAAAAGGTTTAAAATATTTTTTCGATGGCCAAACGCTATGCTGGTTAAATGGCATATTTGCTTTTTTTTATCTTCACTCATTGTAGACATAGCGCACTCCCGTTCTTTTTTTTGTATCTTTGAAACTTGAGTTGGTTTAAGAGTAATTATTGCTATTGTCCTAATGCTATTCTCTTTAATAAACTCAACTTCATATGCTGTGGTTGGAATCGTGAAAACTACAATAACAGTGCCTCTCATCCCTCTATTGAGCTCAAGGTACTTACATTTACATTAAGAATTAAGAATAAACAAACCGTACACTTTCATTTCTACATCTTTACTAGTTTGAGCATTTTAAGAATAAGGTTGTTGAATCTTACCAATCCTTTCTTTTAATTCTAAATAACTCTTCCGACGTATTTTAAAAGGCTTCTTGAAATGCGCCAAACCCATGTCCAGCGATAGCTGCTCCCGCTAGCACCCCGCCCTTGCGTTAGTAGCCTCGACGCCAACCAGCGACAGAATTGTTCATCGAGGAAGCAGCCGCATTGATTATTTTTCTCCCACCCGGTCCCATAATAGTGTTGAGTCCAAAAAGCAATTTGTCCTATGCTGCTGGCCAGAACCACCGCTCTTAATTCTAGTGGGTATCTTTTTCGATATTTGAAGGAATCACAGACGATTTCTTTTTTAATTTCTGTAGATAGCCTTTCTAATTATGTCATCGCATAACCTCCTTAATCTAGCTAGTAATTAATTTCAGGATCAGGATGACAAATTATTTTTCCATTTTCTACACACACTTACCGTAAGCAAGGATAAAAATCAATCTTCTTCTTTATCAGCAAGTAGTTCCTTCGCCCTATTCAGTAAATCACCGTAGTTATTAATCAATGGTTCAGTCAACACTTTTTCAAGCAAGCATTCAAGATTCCACAAAGCTCGCTTTTCGTAATTATCTACATTAGCAGTTCCGTTTTTAAAATCATTTTGTCGAGCAAGAAAATTAGCTATAACGATGGCTTCTGCCATATTAAGTTCAATTGATATTTTTGTATTTAGTAAATTCATAGACTCCCTCTCTCTAACACATTTCTTAATTGTTCAGGACTTAATTTCCATACACTAATAAAGTTTCCATTAGGATCTTTCATTATATTAATACCAGATGCAGGGTCAACATAATGTATAACTCTTTGAGCCTGATGATAGGTTCCCTCAATTATCCTTGTGGTCATAGCTTTTACATGATTTTCAATTGAGTTTGCAAACTGAAGTAATGTTTCTCTACTTTCATTTCCAGTTATACCGAAAACCTCCGCATGTTTAAATTTCTTTTGGAGTTGAGTTTTAATCGTAATAATTTTCCTTGTTGGTCCTTCGGCAGCTTTTACAAGATTCTCAATATTTCCAACAGCTCCGATTTCATTACCCAACACGCTTTTAGCGAAATCAACGAGGTCGACAATTTCCTCCTTCGCTCTCAGTCCCAACTTCCTAGCTGACTCTCTAATTCCCAATTCATTAGGGTGTAACCGGTCTTCCTCACAGTTGTTTTCACTCGTTTAGGCGACTAGTTTCCACTCAATTTTCCCCATCAAATTTATATGCTTATATTGCTTTTCCTCTTGTTTTTTTCTGTTGAATTTT
>JADGBS010000349.1:0-2319 GCA_015231325.1 Oligoflexia bacterium
TATTAAGTGGCAACTGCGATGAATTTATTTTTTATGACGATTTAGTTCGCGAACAGAAGATTACTAGAAAACCTATTGATAAAATTGATAAAAAGTCTTCAAGTACCAAAGATTCTACTGTAGTTACAAAACGCCAAGAGGCACTTGATCTTATTGTCGAAACACTTCAAGGTCTAGTGGCAGAAAGAGGTGATGAAGAAAAAATGTGGGGATCAATGGTTAAGCAAACGATGAAGCGTCGCCATCCTGGATTCAGCGAATCATATTATGGCTATCGCTCATTTAGAGAATTGGTTGAAGACGCGCAAAAATTAGGATTACTGGTAATGAATAGGGATGAAAAAACTGGTCAATATACAATTCGTTTAGTTAGTGATGATGAGGAATCATAAGAAATATTTACATTGTTCTCCCTACCGAAAAAGATTAAAGTAGAGAAAAATTATAGTCTTCCACATAATGATTACGGGCAGGAAGACGAGGCGAGTCGCCGAGGCGTACTGTTGTACGTTGCAGGCGATGAGTCCGAAGTCTGACGAACCCGTAATCATTATGTGGAAGACTATAGTTCGACGGATATTCGACGGATATTTATGGAGAGTAACTATGGACAATCAATTTTATCTAAACGCGCATTCGCGTTTTTCCCATTTGGGAAGTGCTACCACAAAAGATCATGGCCCGCTGGTGCTAGTGATTATGGACGGAATTGGTATTGGTAAACGCGACCAAGGAGATGGAGTTTTTCTGGCCGAACCGCAGAATCTATGGAGCTATATCGAGACGGCGCAGGCCAAGCGGTTGTATTGTGAATTAAAAGCACACGGGCCGGCCGTGGGTCTTCCCAGCGAGGACGATATGGGAAATAGTGAGGTTGGTCACAATGCGATGGGTGCAGGGCAAATTTACAGTCAGGGCGCAAAGCGGGTTAACGAAGCGATTTTGAATGGAGAGATTTTTCGTACTGAGGTTTGGAAAGAAGTGGTGGAGCAGAGTGCGCGAGAGGAAAAATGCATTCATTTTTTTGGATTGCTATCCGACGGTGGCGTGAGGAAGAGCGGACCCATAACTACGGAGTCAAGTTGACCCCGGATGGATATGAAGTTCAATACGCCAGGTCTTTGGGCATTGGGTATGCCAAAAAATTTGTTGAAACAATTATGCAACTGCTAGAAGAATTACAACAGCAATCACATCCTTCCGACGGCAGTCACCCCAGACCGCTGCAAATTATTCGCACCAAAAACGAATTAAGCACCTGTCTCAAACAAGAAGATACGATTGGTGCAATTTTGCACTTCGAAGGGGCAGAGGCCATTGACAGCAATTTGAAGCAAATGGAAAAAGATCTTGCCGCTTATTACCAGAAGGGATTACGTTCCCTAGGTTTAGTATGGAGTAGAGCAAATTCTTTTGGCCATGGCGTACCATTTAAATTTCCCGCTTCCCCAGATATTGGCCCAGGATTGACACATGCTGGACAGGGATTGGTAACAGAGTGTAATGAAATAGGAATTATTGTCGATCTGGCACATCTTAATCTTAAGGGGTTTATGGATGTTGCCAAAATTTCCAAACACCCATTGGTGGTTTCTCATTCGAACGTACATGCAATCTGCCGCAGTAGTCGTAACTTACTCGATAAACAAATAGATTTAGTAGCAGATAGCAACGGAGTAATTGGAATAAATTTTTGCCCCTCAATGATACGCCCAGATGGTCGGCCAGAAGCACCAGAGACACCAATTTCAATGATAATCGATCACATTGATTATATCGTAAAGCGCATTGGAATAGACCATGTGGCACTGGGGTCAGATTTTGATGGTGCCACAATGCCGGATGCACTTAAAGATGCAGCTGCCCTACCAGCGTTAGTTTATAAATTAAAAAAACAATATGAATTAGATGGATTAGATGCATTATCAGAAGAATTTTTAGATAAATTGTTATACAAAAATTGGCAGCGAGTCATCAATGATACGTGGAAATGACCATAGTCGACAATAGTAATAATTCAGTGGTGATCATTCCTAAAAATTTTCAAAAATTTTTTAATCTTTTTTTATCTTTAATTAATTTTTTTTTAATTTTTTTTTGACATAAAAATATTGCGATGGTACACACCATGATACGCCTATTTAACAAAGTGTAAATGAACACAATTAGAGCGGCGAGTAGCAATTGGTTAGTTCTTTTATTTTTATTAATTGTTCTTTTTTATTTCTCAAAAGGAGAAACATCATGAAAAAATTATTAGCATTAGTATGTCTACTTAGCGCAACATCATCATTTGCCCAAATTCTTCACTTTGGTCAT
>JADGBS010000349.1:2410-2921 GCA_015231325.1 Oligoflexia bacterium
ACCAAGTGAGTGTACAAGCGCTATGGCCAATATGCCTAATGATGGTTACTCAACTGGTTCCGCAGTTGAAGGAATCCGTTCATTTATGGATACTGACCTGAACTCGCTGTATTCAACCGCAAATAGCGAGTGCAATGGATTGCCTATCCATAATCTTTAATCTTCAATCTTCAATCTTTAAAAATCAAATATCCAACTAATAACCAACACTAATTCAACCTCATGATCTCCATCTGCAGTTTGTGGAAAATTTTTCTCACGCTATCTTTTTTTTGTTAATATTGTATCGTTATATCATGATATTCAATTGTCTTAAAATACTTAGATCCAAACTTGGTTATTCTCTCATGACCGTCATGATTGGACTTTCTGTCGGTTTAGGTGGAATTACATACATCATCACAAATGTTTTGCCCTCATTGAAAGGGGCAAGTAACAAGTACAAGGTATATCTAGACTACAAAGCATTTGTTTCGAGTATTATGGAATATTCTGCTTTAGCTATTAGAGA
>JADGBS010000349.1:3043-3437 GCA_015231325.1 Oligoflexia bacterium
AGAATTTGTCAGACATCCTTTAAATTTAGAACGATTATTATGGCCGAAAAATAGTAGGGATGGCGTTGTAAATGTGTACACACTAAAAAATAATAATACTCTTCCCTCATGGAATTCCAATGATCTTGAGCAAAAATCACTCAAGCTAACAATTACTAAAGATGATATAGATTCAATAGATAGAGATTCTCCTTTGTATCGTTTTGCGAATAAAGTAAAATCATGCATCCAATCAGTTGATGTAACCATCAGTAAAAGTCAGATCGCTAGCAACAATATCGCCGGCGATAATGTACGTTTACTTATCAAAGTTACTCCCAACATCTCAGCTTTAAATTATAACTGTAGAACTATACGAAAAATCGATTCAGAGGTTCTCTATGATTTTATCCCT
>JADGBS010000034.1 GCA_015231325.1 Oligoflexia bacterium
CCGAACATGCTGATAACCATCACTTTTTTGATACCAAAACGTTTCAGAAAGAAGGGAACCAAGAGTATCATGAAAGTTTCAGATATTTGAGAAGTTGACATAATAATTGCAGGGTACTTAACGGCCAGACAATCCTTGTATTGAACCAACTCTTCGAAGCTATGAATGAAAACATTTGCATAAGCATTTGAGAGCTGGAGAACAACACCTAAAAGCATTGAGAATACAAAAAAAACGGCCATCCTATAGCTTTTAAAAACTTTAAAAGCATCTAAACCCAAAGCATCAAACCAGGAAGCGGCTTTTGTTCCAATAGGGGGACATTTGGGCATTGTTAGAGCATAGATGCCCAATACCGACGATGAAATTCCAGCAATATAAAAAATCCAACAAGAGGTCTCCAATTTCGATATACTGATAACCCACATGGCAACAATGAAACCGACGGTTCCCCATACTCTAACCGGTGGATACTCTTTTACAATATTCATTCCTGCCTTCTCCATTGAGGAGTAAGCGATGGAATAGGATAATCCAAGCGTAGGCATATAAAAACACATGTTTAAGAGCATAATCCAAAAAACAGTAGTAGGTTGGGTACATTGGGGAATTATGAAATGGAGAATTGAGGAGCAAAAAAGAGAGAGACTATATAATTTTTCAGCGTTCATCCAGCGATCGGCAATCATACCCATAATGGTCGGCATAAAAACAGAGGCTATCCCCATTGTCGCAAAAGTTGCACCAAAACTAGCTGCAGACCAGTGCTGTGTCCCAAACCACCACGTGGCCATCATTGGCATCCATGAACCCCATGTAAAGAACTGAATAAACTGCATAACGGCAATTCTAGGTTTCAAACTCATATTTGTTCATCCCTTGATTTATCCCTTGATTTATCCCTTGATTTATTTTTGCAAAATGCTCAGCGATTACTTATTTTTCAATTATCTCAAGGTATCCCCTAAACACCAACATTAATTTTAATCTGGTATACGAATAGGGACCTTGTGACCTGTGGTCCAAATATCGGAAAAGGAACGAACTTATTCTTAGTCCATATATCTCAGGAAGGGGTATGTAGGGCCAAAAAAACTTCAAAAGCTTTTAAAATCATTTTGTGGTGAAAAAGGTGAAAGTGGGAGAGAATATAAATATATGAATATTTTAAATTTTAGAGATGATAGAAACAAAAAGGTTCGAGGATTAAAAAGAAAAAAAAGAAGTATGCTTCAGAAGATCATTAATTGTACTTTGAATTTTCCAGAAGAAAACCTTGAAGATGGATTTTGGCACATTCATCTACCAGTAAAACGATCATTTATTGATTCAGCGAAAGTCCCTTTTGGCATTAAAAGGGCGTGCATGCAATCATTGATAGATCGAGCAGAACATTTAATAAAAATAAAACCTGTAACCGAGTCAATATCACGAGTGGTTGTCTTAATAAATTTATCTCATCTTTGGGATTCTGAAATAATTGTATTTTTTGGATCTAATCATTACAATGGTTTTTTTGACAGAAATAACGATTCTCAAAAATGGCTTCCACTGCCTAAAGACAGAGACATATCAATAGAATGCAAACTGCTCTTGCCGCAAAATTTCAAAATCAGGGGTTTTAAGGAAATAATAAACGATGATGATCTAACCTATGAAAGTGAGTTATGGTTCCTTGGAGAATTAGATTAATTCGACAGTTTTTTAGCAGTTCATTTTTCTTAATTACTGGAGGGAATAAATGAGATCTTTTCAAAAAAAAGTAATGTGGATTATTGTATCTTTTTTGTCATTAAATTCTTACGGAGGCAATATCCCTGATTTGGGTACAATGTTGGGGATTTATAAACTTTATAAAAGTAATCCTAACTCGGTTCCTGTAAAATGCCCGCCTAAAATTATGATTACTGAGAGATGTACTTTCGATGAACTTCATATTAATAATCCGGATGATCCATATTTTGTTTTCTATAAATTCGAGCATATTGGAAGAGGGAAAGTCCAAAACTTTATTAATAATAAACTTGAATATGATTCATTAACAACCTATGTTGAAACAAACGGAAGTAACACTATAACTAATAATTCTAGACAGTATGAACGTAAATACGATGAATGGTACACTGGAGAAATAAAACTTACAATTCAAGAAGATACTTTATCTTATATTGACAAATTTGTATGGGATAAATCACCGGATAAAACTGTTATTAATTATGATTGCATTTATAAAAAATTTTAATTTAACCTCATTGGAATTTAACAAAATTTATCCCCCGAAAAATTGTAGTATCCCTCTCCTCGTTGTATACGTTAAACATTTGTTGTTGATTCTCGAACAAAATTTCATAAATTTTCTTATTAATGGTAGAATCGATTTAACATTAGATTTCATATGTAGATCCATCTAGCAACATTAATGATGAGAAAATTTTAGTTTTAGTTTTAGTTTTAGTATACAAAATCAACGAATTAACAAAAAAGAGGTAACAATGACAATCAAAAAAATTTTCATAAGCATATTCTACATAAATGCGCTTATATTTTCATCAACGGTATTGGCCAGGTGGGGCACAGTAGATGATGCCTTTTTAGAGATGAAAACAGATGTCACCTACAATGTTAGAGCGGATGGAACTTACGATGTACTTTATAAAATAAGTTATAAGATCCTAAAAGAAGCGGTCATCACTAATTTTACACCGTATAGAGATACTTACTCTCCAGAGAGTACCGTTTTTCAAATGATTGAGGCCAAAACGATTACCTCTGGTGGTTTGCTGACAGTGGTTAATTTAAGCGATCCCTCAGAATATAGCGACACGACGGTGGCCGGATCCAGTGTCGGGCATTACGATCAGCACCATGAGATTCAGATAAAATTACCCAACGTTCTCGTGGGTACGACTATCACTATTATTTGGAAAGAAACCATCACCAAACCTAATTTCCCCGAAGTCTATGCTAATAGTTTCCTTTTTGACTGTGGTTTGCGGAGTATTTGTGAAAAAAAAATCACCATAAATTCAGAAAAAAATTTATTTTATGACATAAACAATCCTGATAATGTACTAAACGTGAGGGAGGCAACTCCACGATCATTGATCATTGAAACCAGACAACCACTATTAGATAAGTTTATCTTATCTGAACCAACAGAAAAAATTTCTATAGATAATCGACTAATTCCATCTTTGACGGTTTCAACTATACCCGCAAATAGATGGGATATTTTAGCGATAATAGAGAGAGATGGTTATGAGCATGTTTTGGCCCAACCACTCCCTGGGGCGTTTGATACGATAAGAGCGGAAGTCCAAAGTCTGGGTCAAATTGATTTGGAAAGAAAAATCAATGAAGTAGTTGATAGATTATCGAAGGTGCTTAATTATCTCTCCGATAATCGTACTATTGGCGGCCGCCTAGTTCCACAAGCATTAAGCTTGGTGGCAGGCCAACAAATCGGAGACTGTAAGGACTATGCGACAGTTACAACTGCTATACTAAGAAGTCTGGGTATCAATGCCAGTGTGGCCCTGGTTTGGGCATCCTCCCAGTATCAGGCCCCGCCCAATACCAATCTTCCCCGGCACAGATTCAACCACGCCATAGTCCGAGTATTAAGCGCTGATCAGCAGCGAATTTTATGGGTAGATCCAACCAATAAAATGGGGTACGCTCAAGGAGTTTTTCCAACTATTGCTGATAGAGACGCACTCGTTTTGGATCCACAAAATCCGGGATTGGCCCAAATTCCCAAGATAGATGCTCAACGAACAGGCATGACCGTAATTGATACGATAGTACCTGTTAGCGAAGATATGGCCTCGCATAGACTTGAGATATCACTGACTGGTGCGGAAGCGATACCCCTTACATCATCACAAAATAGCGTTCATAAAAATCAAATTGCAGAGTCGATACTGAGTTATGTTATTAATTTAGGAAATGTCTCTAACTTTAGTTTTGTTGATTTTGATTTAAGATCAAGAATAGTGGAAGATTTAAAATTCACTTTCACTTTTACTGAACAACGAGAAATATTAGAACCGACCACTACTGAAAACTATGTCTATCACTGTATGTCAGATAAATTAGAAGTGGACAGTCTTTCTTTATTGAAGGAAGATTTCAGCGATAGAGTCGGAGATTTTTACATCAACGAACATCCATCCACAAAAAATTTTATCACGGTTATTAAGAAAAGTGGTCATTTTGATTTTAGCGGCAATATCGGCAACCGATTCGATCGAGAAGTAGATAGTGAATGGGTAAAAGTAACTAGAAGCGTTGTCGAAAACGAGAACGAAATTATCAAGACCAACACCATTGTCTATAAAACCGGAATGATACCAAATGCTGATCTGCATTCGGAAAGATTTATAAGGTTACAACAAGCGTTAAGAAAAAATTTTCGATCTTTAGGATTTTGTTGTAGTTGTAGGGAATCAATTCCAAGAGCATCTGGCCTTGGTGGATGTTGCATTTAATGAGTAATACTTCGCGCCAATAAAAATTCCTGAAAATATTCTATAAATTCTACAAAATTTTCCACTCCCGAAGCATCGTACTTACTCAGGATCTTTAGAAGTATCGATCCGCTTTAAAAGAAATATGGCCCTCGGGTAGTTACACTGCGACAATTCTATCACTGCTCCTTTGACCATGCCTTTAAAAATTAACCACTTAGAAAAGCCAATTTTTCCTCCCTTATTGCACATTCTTTTTCCATATTTAAATTTCCACAGCTATAATTTTAAGGAGTAAAAAATGGCACGTGCAGACACAAAAAAAGGAAAGTTACTTATGGGTAAATTCAATCCAAAAGTTGATCTAGTTTTCAGAAAATTATTCGGCAGCGAAGAAAACAAAGATGTATTGATGTCGCTAGTGAATAGTGTTTTACAACTAACGTCACCGATTACTGAGATCACCATTAAAAACCCCTACAATTTCGCCAGCTATGCTAAATCAAAAGAGAGCATCCTGGATATTAAGGCAACAGATCAGCAGGGGATTTTATATGACATTGAAATTCAACTCAAAGAACAAAGTTTTTACGGCAAGCGAGCGCTCTACTATCTTTCAAAATTGTATGTAGACCAGCTGGAGGAGGGGCAGCAATTTTATACGCTGAATAAGGCCGTGGGAATTCATTTCTTGGATTTTGACTATTTTTCCGATGGACGTCATCGTCGGCGTGTAATCTTTAAAGACGCAGATACCAGCGAAGAAATTGAAGAACTCCAAAACGTGGAATTATATTTTATCGAACTCTCCAAGTATAAAGAGGGGTGGGGACAAGCGATTGGCGCATTAGAACGTTGGATCACCTTCTTAAATTTCGCTGCGAGTCTGAAGGAGGGGGAAATTCCTGAAAACATAAAAAAAGATCCAACGATGTTGAAGGCGATTAGACAATTGGAGACCATGCACTTCTCCTCTGAAGAACGTGAAATATACGATGCCCAGCAAAAACGCATGCGAGATGAACAAGCTCAACTGCGTACAGCGATTGAAAAAGGTTTGGCAGAAGGCATGGAGAGAGGCATAGAGAAAGGCATGGCAGAGGGCATGGAAAAAGGCATGGAAAAAGGCCTGGAAAATGGCATTGCAAAAGGCCTACAAATGGCAATCAAAGGTCTTCTACATATTCTCGACGATCAAACTATTGCCTCATCCCTCGGAGTAAGCGCCGAGGAAGTAGCGAAAATTCGAAAAGAAAAATAGCACCTGATTATTGCTCTAAAATTCCTCTTGATTGTTTAACCTGGTCCAGTAAATGTGCGTCATAATTCCTTCCGGGGAGGACTCGAGGAAAAAAAGGAGTTAACTCCGAAAAACTCATGAGTAAAATGGAGTCAACTCCAAAATAGCAAGAAAAGGATATCTCTATGGGGTTACTTCCTGTTCGACACTTACTCCGTTTATTACTGACGATCAGACCTCCGTGATTTGAAGCAGGTAAATGCCATTGATAAACTGGAACTTTTAGCAGAAGAATTACTGAAACGTATTGGCCCACCACTTTCATTAAAGTCTTTGGGGGAAGATCTAGAAGTTGATTCGAAAACGATTAAGCACCGGCTTGAGATCTTTTTTTCGCTTTATTACACCTTCCAAATTTCACCCTGTGGTGCACCAAAGATAAGAGCAGTAAAAAAAGAACAAAAACTCTATTTCTGGGATTTGAGTCTAACCGAAGAACAAGGGGCACGTTTTGAGAATTTAGTGACATCCCATTTGCTGAAATATTGTCACCACTATGAGGATGTTTATGAACATAAAATGGAACTGCGATATATTCGCGACACTGATAAGAGAGAATTTTATTTTGTGGTGATAAAAAATCATACCCCGTTGTTTGCAGTTGAATACAAGTTATCAGAACGTTCGTTATCACCACACATTTCCTATTTCAAAGCGCGAACCAAAATACGCAATTTTTATCAAGTGCATCTGGATCAAAATGAGTGCCAAGTTGCTTCTGACATTATGATTCTTCCATTTGGATAATTTTGTAAGGCAGAAAAATTACCTTGACTGGCCAAGTCCACACCTGGGTGAAAAAATAAGCGAAAATGTCCAAGCATAGGTACATGCCTGCAACAATTCTATCGCTGCCCCTTTGACCATGCCATTAAAATTTAACCACTTAGAAAAACCAAATTTTCCTCCCTTATTGCATATTCTTTTTCCATATTTAAATTTCCACAGCTATAATTTTAAGGAGTAAAAAATGACACATGCAGACGCAAAAAAAGGAAAGTTACTTATGGGCAAATACAATCCAAAAGTTGATCTAGTTTTTAGAAAATTATTCGGCAGCGAAGAGAACAAAGATATATTGATGTCGCTGGTGAATAGTGTTTTACAACTAAAGTCACCGATCACTGAGATTACCATTGAAAATCCCTACAATTTCGCCAGCTATGCTAAATCAAGAAAGAGCATTCTGGATATTAGTGCAACAGATCAGCAGGGGATTTGCTATGATATTGAAATTCAATTCAAAGAACAAAATTCTTACGACAAGCGGGCGCTCTATTATCTTTCAAAATTGTATGTGGACCGGCTGGAGGAGGGCCAATCATTTTATACACTGAATAAGGCAGTGGGAATTCATTTCTTGGATTTTGACTATTTTGCCGACGGACGTCATTGTCGGCGTGTAATCTTTAAAGATGCAGATACCAGCGAAGAAATAGAAGAACTCCAAAACGCAGAATTATATTTTATTGAGCTCACCAAGTATAGAGATGGGTGGGGACAAGCGATTGGCGCATTAGAACGTTGGATCACCTTCTTGAATTTTGCTGCGAGTCTGAAGGAGGGAGAAATTCCTGAAAACATAAAAACAGATCCAACGATGTTGAAGGCGATTAGACAATTAGAGACCATGCATTTATCCTCTGAAGAACATGAAATATACGATGCCCAGCAAAAATGCATGAGAGATGAACAAGCGCAATTGCGTACAGCGATTGAAAAAAGTTTGGCAGAAGGCATGGAGAAAGGCAGAGAAGAGGGGCGGAGAACGACCCTACAGATGGCCATCAAAGGTCTTCTACATATTCTCGACGATCAAACTATTGCCTCATCCCTCGGAGTAAGCGCCGAGGAAGTGGCAAGAATTCGGAAAGAAAGATAGTCCCTAATTATTGCTCTAAAATTCCTCTTGAACAAAAGTCACCATGCAACTAACCAACCACTAACCAACTAAGTCCCCAACCTAACTGCCAAACGCAACCGCTTTTTATCGATATTGAAATCGAAGGACTGTGCTTTAATTTCCATAACCTTGGTATTGAAGTCTTCATCAGAAATTCGATCGATTTTCACTGCCAAAGTCTCATTCGCCAAATACCCTGAGTGTTTAGAAATCACCTGCATCAATTCCTCGTCGCCGCAAAAATACAGTTCTACCCGATCTGCGACATGCAAATTGATCTCTTTCCTAGTCCGTTGTACTCGATTGACGATCTCGCGCGCAACTCCCTCATCAAGCAATTCTTGATCTAGTTTGCTATTAATTTTAATAGTGACTAAACGATTAGAGAGAGTATCCGGATCCTGTCCTTTTGCCTCACGAAAAACCAAAATATCTTCACTGCTAAAAGACTCTCCATCCAAAAGCAAACTCTCTCCTCGCTCTAATTTAATTAATGAATCATGATTAAGCTTTTCAATCAAAACACGGAACTGAGCAAATCTTTTGCCCAAGCGCTTTCCTAATACCGGAGAGTTTGGTCGCGCAAACAGACGAATGTACTCTCCCTCATCTGTAGAGTATGCGATCTCCTTAATATTTAATTCGTTCTGAATATACGGTTCAAGTTTATTTTTAACTTCGGCCAGCGCTTCATTACTCTGGTGAATTACCGTCAATGAACGCAGCGGAGTTTTTACACGCACTTGCAGTTGATTCCTACGCTGTCGACCCAACAAAATAATTTGCATCATCCGCTCTACCGCTAATTCTAGCGTCTGATTGATTACCCCGCTTTTCGCTTGTGGGTATCTCACCAGATGCACTGATTCAACGTCGCTTTTTTGTTTCCCTGCGCCTGTGCCTGCGCCTGCGCCTGTGCCTGCGCCTAATTTTAATAACTCCAAGTAAATATGCTCGGCCAAAAATGGCGCAAAGGGGGCCATCAAAATGCTTAGATCTCGAATTGTGGTATATAGCGTGGAATAGGCCATCTTCTTATCGATGGTTAGGCCACCCTCCCAAAAACGCCGTCGATTCAGGCGAATATACCAATTAGTTAATTCTTCGATAAAAACAAAAAGCGCCGGAACCACGTTGTATAAATGATACAACTCCATTTCTTGATTAATATTAGCTATCAACGTTTGCAAGCGAGAAAGAATCCATTGATCTAAAATATTTAATTCAACATTTTGTCCTTTACCTTGTTCGTTGCTCCCTACAGACAATAAATCCCGTTCTGGATCAAAACCATCTATTTCCGCATAAGTTTTAAAAAATTTAAACGAGTTATACCACGGCAACAGCGCTCTTCGCACCATGTCTTTGACGCCTTCGTCGCTAAAACGTAATTCTTCACCGCGAACTAGCCCTGAGTTAATTAGAAATAAACGCAGCGCATCGGCCCCAAATTTTTCCATCAAAATATCCGGGGCAGTATAGTTTTGCAGCCGTTTAGACATCTTCTTACCATCAGCGGCCAAAACCAGACCGTTGACAATCACGTTTTTAAAGGCCGGTCGCTTAAAGAGCGCGGCAGAAAGCACTGTTAGCGTATAAAACCATCCACGAGTTTGATCTAAACCCTCCGCAATATATTCCGCAGGAAAAGTTTTTTGAAACAGTTCCTGATTTTCAAAAGGATAGTGCAACTGTGCATAGGGCATCGAACCCGATTCGAACCAACAGTCCAACACTTCATGTACGCGACGATAAGTCCCTTCTTCGCCAGGTAACACAAACGTGACATTATCAACATGCTCTCGATGCAAATCGTTAAGTTGCACTCCGCCCAGCTGACAAAGCTCATTCAAAGAACCAATACAATAATATTTTCCACTCTCATCATTTTGCCAAATCGGAATTGGTGTTCCCCAAATGCGACTACGCGAAATTGCCCAATCACGCGCACCCTCCAGCCATTTTCCGAATCGTCCCTCTTTGATATGCTCCGGCACCCAATGAATTTCTTTATTAGCATTCAGTAGATCGCCCTTAATCTTTTCCACATTCACATACCAAGAAGAAATCGCCCGATAAATCAGCGGGGTATCCGTGCGATAGCAAAAAGGATAGGAGTGCACTATAGTAGATTGTTCATATAACAATTCTCGTTCCTTCAACGCACGAATAATTAATTTATCCGCGTCTTTGACGTAAATTCCACTCCACTCTCCCACCTCTTTAGTAAATCGCCCTTGATCATCAACTGGACAAACCACGCTCTTCAGACCATAACGCCGCATTACGCGATAATCATCCTCACCAAAGCCAGGTGCCTGGTGTACCAACCCGGTACCATCGCTGACAGTAACATAATCATCTAATAAAATGTTAAACGCTCCCTCACTCCGCAAATGCGTAAAGAAAGGAAAGAGCGGTTGATAACTCCATCCCTCCATCTGCCTGCCGCTAATGTGTTCAACGACCTCAAGTTTGTATTTTTTTTGGTAATAGGCATCAAAACGATCTGCCGCAAAGTAAAGATAAATATTCCTTTCACGGTCTAGCGCTTTTACGTAGTTAATCTCCGGATGCACACAAACGCTGAGATTCGAGGGTAGCGTCCAAGGAGTGGTGGTCCAAACTGCCAAATAGCTCGGCAAACCCGCAGCCGTATCGATTAAACGAAAAAGAATGGTAATCGAAGGATCCTGAACCTCCTGATAATTGAGGTTCGCCTCGAAATTAGAAAGTACGGAGCCAAACGCCGTCGAGAAAGGCACAACTTTCTCTCCGCGATAAATTAACTCTTTATCCCACAAAGACTTAAATACCCACCACACCGACTCCATAAATGGTAGATCCATAGTCTTATAGTTATTTATAAAATCGACCCAACGTCCAAGCCGATGGATAGTTCTTTCCCACTCCTTGGTATATCGCAGTACTATTGCCCGACACTCGTTATTGTAAACAGCTATTCCATGCTGCTTTACAAACTCTTGAGCAGAAGTATTGAATTTTTTATCGATCTCCTGTTCGATCGGCAACCCATGGCAATCCCATCCAAAACGACGGTGAACGTAATACCCCCGCATTGTAAAATAGCGAGGAACAATATCTTTGAGGGTGGAGGCAACTAGATGGCCATGGTGAGGGAGACCTGTCGCAAAAGGAGGACCATCATAAAAAATATATGGTGGATTATTAATATTTTGTGCCAGTGATTTTTCGAAAATCTTCTGCTCTTCCCAAAATTTCAAGACTGCAAGTTCCATTTCCGGAAAGGAAATACTAGCACTGCTGACACAACCACTATCTTGATCCTGATCCTGATCCAGCGGCCCCACTGAAATCTCTTGTTCTTCAGTCATATACTATACCTCTACCTCATAATTGCCACATAATTGCCATTATTAATTGATTGATTGATTGATGTTAGCATAAGATCATTTTCTAAACTACCCACTTTAGTCTCCGATAGAAGACTAAAGAAATCATAAAGGTCAGTAGCGTAGGAGAAAAAACTGCTACTTCTACTCCCATTCGACCTGAGCGGGCAAAACTAATTCCTGCGGAGAGCAAAGAATAGTAGATGGCCAACACTACCATTGATATAACTACAGAATTTTGATTCTTCCCTCTTCCCCTCTGTACCCCTAATGAAAAACCCAAAAAAAGAAAAACCACACAAAGAAGCGCATTATTCACTCTAGAATAAAACTCCACCTTTGTTTTAACTTGTTCTTTAACATCTGCCGACGGATAGGGAATGCTTTTCTTTATCACAATGTCATATAACTCTTTGGTAGTGCGAGTGCAATTAATCGCTCCCGATCCAGAAATAAGAGAACTATCCACCAGCGGAAATATATACTTATCAAACAAAATTTTTTCAAATGAAAGCTTGTTATCTTTTTTTGCATTCACTTTAAGAATATTGCCATCTAGTAACTGTAAACTAAGCTTGTTGTTATTCAACTCCCCCATTCTCGTAACTACTGCTGCTTCTTGCGCCAGAATAATTCGTTCACTGTTCACTGACGCCAATACGGTCGATCCTGTCGAAGCCGCAGGCGCAGAAGTCTCATCGTTGGATTTTTCTCGAAAATGAATGAATACCTGAGAAAGATATTTTCCTTTTTCTTTTACCTTATTTGCATAAATAGTGATGTCATTCATTTCTGTAAAAAATTTTCCCTCTTTGATATTACCTAAAACCCCTCTAGTGGCAATCTGAGTCATCAATAAACGTAAGCTCCTTTCGGCATTAGGAATGAACGAGTATTGCAAAAAAAATAATAACGCACCGATAGTTAACCCCATAAAAAACAATGGAACAAACATCTTCGTGATAGACACTCCTAGTGCCCTTATCACAATCAGCTCTGAATCTGCACTCAGTTTATTGAGAGCATAAATACCCGCAAAAAGCACCGCCAACGGCGTGGATAAAGGAAGAAAAGTGGCCATTACGTATGCAGTCAACTCTATCACCAAAACAATTGCAACGTTTTTAATAATAATTAATTCAGTAATTCGAAATAACTGAAAAAGTAACAAAAAAGAAGTAGAAGCAAGCGTACTAACCACAAAAGGAGGTATAAAGAGGGCACTAAGATATTTTTGCGTAATCTTAGACATGGAGAAATATTACCTAATTACTTAAGCCGGACTATTTAAACCGGACTACTTAAACCGGAATTTATCCGTGAGCTAGTCGACCATCGACCTACGAAAACGTTATAGTTATATGAAAGCGTTAATATATCATTAGTCCCGAATGTTTTCATCACTAAAAATTTTCATCACTATTTGATTGACATAAAATTATTTAGAAGTGATACAGCAAAGTAACTGGCAATTTTATATTTCTCTGTAGGTGAAAACGACGTTCATGTTTAAAATCAGGAAGACAACTTAGTTAGACAAATTAGTTAGACAAATTAAGAAGAAAACTTGAGAAGACAACATTGGACCAGGGCAACATAAAGCAAGGGGTTTGTTAAGGGGCTAATAAGGGGAATCATTAATGAATTGGTTAGCAAGACTATACTACCATTACCGTCGTACACTGAAAGCAATCAAGCTCTTTTTCATCATCTCAGGCCCTGGGATTATTGTAATGCTTGCAGATAATGACGCTGGCGGCATTACTACTTATGCGGCCACGGGGGCAAAATACGGCTACCATTTAATTTGGTTCTTACTCCTATTATTACCTGTGGCCTACTACGTCCAGGAGATGACCGTACGCTTAGGAGCGGTGACTAAGCGTGGACATGCCGAGGCAATCTTTGAATCATTTGGTTCATTTTGGGGATGGTTTTCATTACTCGATCTGTTTTTGGTAGATTGGTTGACGCTGGTAACTGAGTTTATCGGAATGACTGCTGCCCTCAGCATATTTCACATTCCTCCCCTCCTTACCGTAATAATGGTATGCCTACTGATGGGGTTTATGGTGCTACGTGGTCGCTATTGGACTTGGGAAAAGGTAGCATTAGTTTTTTGTGCACTGAATGCAGTCTATATCCCTTGTGCGTTTTTGGTAAAACCTTCACTTAGCGAGATTGTTCACCTTGGTCTTGTTCCTCATTGGCCAGGTGGTTCTACTAACGATCTTTTCTTTCTGCTAATGGCCAATATCGGCACCACTATCGCTCCCTGGATGATCTTCTTTCAACAAAGTTCCGTGGTCGATAAAGGCCTATTGGAAAAAGATATAAAATTTGGTCAGCTCGATACCCTGATCGGCTCTGCCTTCACAGTCTTAGTGGCAATTTTCATCGTGGTTGTCACCGGAACAGTTCTCAGAGGAGTCGAAATTAATAGTGCCGCACAGGCCATTGAATTACTCATCGAAAACCATAACCAATATGTAGGTTGTTTGTTGGCGATCGGTCTCTTTAACGCGGGACTACTCGGTGCGATCTGTATTTCACTGGCCAGCTCCTGGGCATTCGGCGAGGTTTTCGGTTGGGCCCACTCTCTCAACAATCGCATAAAAGAAGCACCATGGTTCTATGTTTGTTATTTTTTTACTTTGATAAGTGCGGGACTAGTAGTATTAATTCCTGGGGCACCGCTAGTACTGATTACACTCTTTGTACAAGTAATCGCCGTCACTCTTTTGCCATCCGCACTGGTGTTTCTCATTTTGCTGCTAAATGACGAGCAGGTCATGGGGCGTTATAAAAATACGCTGATGCAAAATGTTATTAGCTGGACGATCGTTATTACAATCGTAATTCTTTCCACGTTATATGCACTAAGTGCTCTATTCCCTTCTATGTTTAATTGATACCATTGGTACTATATTGATGCTATAAAGAGGATCGTTACTAAGATGAAAAATAATTTCAAGCAAATTGTAACCACCCTGCTGAACGAAAAAATTGGAAATATTATAAACGATCAGTTGGATCGTTTATATGCGATCAATCGCAAATATTCTAATCCCAAAATAACTATGACGCCAACAGTACGCTGGGCACTGTTAGCACTACGACTCTATATTTTGTTTTTGGTAGGAATACTTTTCTATAAATTTTTTACTTGGCCATAATAGGGGGTTGCTATGCAAATACAACAGGAAAAAATGCTCAGAGACTCTCGTTTTATCGATCAGATATTTTATCTAAGTGAAATTCTTGATAAAAAAGTAATGATCGGATCGCAGAAGATCGGGCGTCTCTCTGACATCATGATTTCGGAGGCAGGTAAACTACCGGAGGTAGTCTCTATTGTGGTCTCACGCCCATTCGGACATCCTACCCTCTACTTCCCTTGGTCAAAAGTCTTAAGTTTAAACGGCAACGGAGTAAAAATCGGTCTCCAGGAACAAAAATCCAAAGCAAATTCTAATATAATTTCCAGCAAATCACTAAAAGCCTCTCTTACTGAATATGAGATGCCACCAGGATCTACCTCAGATCTCTTCTTTTTAAAAGACCAGGTGCTGGATAAAAAAGTAATTGATATTGAAGACAACGAAGTGGAAGTGGTATACGACGTAGTGCTAGTAATAAAAAATAACAAGATGTATGTCAGTGAAGTCGATTGTAGTCGTTACGGATTACTGCGCAGAATTGGTCTACGCTGTATAGTGCGTTTCATTCATAATTTGACATATAAAATTAGAGAACAAACTGTATCGTGGTCCTATATACAGCCTCTTCCCAAGCACATTGATAGTTTCACAGGTAACGTCAAGCTAAAGGTACTCAAAGAAAAATTAGCAGAAATGCCTCCTGTAGATTTAGCTGACATACTAGAAGAAATGGATCCCCATCAAAGGGTGATGATTTTTGATCAGTTAGATATGGAGCAAGCATCTGATGCCCTGGAAGAAATTGATCCTAACGTTCAAAGAGAACTGATCCCTTCTCTGAAAAAAGAAAAAGTGGCTGCTCTGCTAGAAAGCATGACCCCTGGACAAGCGGCCGATACTCTATCATCCTTACCATCATCCGAATCGAAACATTTGCTTCCCTTACTCAACTCCGAACATGCTGGTAAAATTGCTGCCCTATTGGAACAACAGGAAGAGAGTATTCACCATTTAGCAAGCAACCGCTATATCTATGTCTCACCAGATCAAACTGCCGGATCAATTGAAAGGTCTTTCCGTGCGTTGGCACAAAAATGTGTCGTTATAATGTATCTCTATGTGATAAATAAAGATGGAGAATTAATCGGCGTAGTAGATTTAAAAGAATTATTGCAAGCACACGACGAGTCACTCATTAAAGACATAATGACTACAAATTTAATTTCTTTGGCACCAGAAGACACTCTCAAAACCGCTTACGATACCTTCGATCGCTATGGCATACGCGCAATTCCTATCGTTGATGATAAAAACCACATGAAGGGCGTAATCCCTTACCGAGATGTAATGAAATTAAGACGCCGTTTTGTTTAAGTTTTTGTTCAACCCTTATTACCACTATTCCCCTTACTGCCCTTATTGCCATTGTTGCCACTCAACAGTCCCTTAATACAATCGATCCCCTCCATCATCATATAATCGCTCCAAATTTCATCCAACTCCTTGATGGTCTCAACCACTTGCATTGCGGACTGGTCTCTAGAAATACCTTGAGTTTCTGCCAAAAAACTAACTGCCATCTCTAATGCCTCAATCACCGGTGACTGGCAAACGCCTTTTAGGCGTTCTTCGTATGAAGCGCCCATCTTCCGCTCTTTGCTTTTTATAATAGCAGTGTTAAGCAGTTGCAGTGACTCCATTCTGTCGAATTGCCTTCTGGCATCAATATCGGTCTCAACATCAACAACGCTACTATCCATCTCATCGATACCAACGCCTACGTTTTCTCTAAACTCTCTCATAATCAACTGCAAATCTCTCGGTAACTTTTATGATCTAACAAAGCACTTGCCTCGCTGGCATCCCCAGTAATCTTCACTTTAATCATCCATGCTGCATAAGGATCCGAATTGCAAAATTCTGGTGTACTAGTCACCTCACTATTAATCGCGACTACTTCACCACTAAGCGGAGCATAAACATCACTCACCGATTTGATCGACTCTACTACCCCCAAAGTTTTTCCCTTAATCAACTTGGTGCCAACCGGTGGCAATTCCACAAAAACAATATCCCCTAACGCACTTTGAGCATAATCAGATATGCCCATAGTATAATGTCCGCCATCGATAGAAACCCACTCGTGGTCCTTGGTGTACTTCAAATGTTCTAATATCTTCGTCATTTGTGACCTCCTGTTATAAACGCCTTATCGTGATAATCTACTAAATGTCTCTTGTCCCTAATTATGATCGAATACTGCGTATGTTTTCCACCGTTTTTAGAATTGAATATTTCAATTTTAGATTTTTCTACTAGTGCCAAAGCAATCCCCTTGTTGATAGTTGGAGACAATGTTCCAGAAGTGACTTGTCCCACAACATCCACACCACCCTCAGTGGACCTCATGATCTCCACCGGATGACCTTGCCGAGGAATCCCTCCTTGCAAAGAGAGCCTTATTATTTGAAATCGAGGAACTACCTGTTGCAAAACTTCCTTTCCTACAAAATTTCGATCATGAAATTTTACCGTCCACTTAAGTCCACTATCAAACGGGGTCAATTCATCGCTCAACTCATGACCATAGAGAGGGTAACAAACTTCTAACCTTAAGATATCTCGGGCCGCCAAACCACAGGGGGTCACTCCTTGCGCCATCAATCGCTCCCAAAGTTTCACCACTGTCCGATGATCACAAAATACTTCAAAGCCATCCTCTCCAGTATACCCTGTCCTGGCAACAATTAAATCAACGCCATCAAATTTTACTTCTCGTACTGAATAGTAAGAAAATTCCATTTCATCAGAGGTACCAAGGACACCGGCCATAGTTAACGCCTCAACGGCCTTTGGTCCCTGGATTGCAAGTAGGGAATAGTCACTCGAACGATCGTAGATCTGAGCACTAAAAGTGGTTGCGTTCTTGATACGTTGAATATGCTGCCAATCTTTTTGCATATTGCCTGCATTTACACACAACAGCACTTTGTCCTTACGTAGTTTATACACTATCAAATCGTCAACTACTGTTCCATCCTCTCTGCACAGCGGAGAATAAATTGCCCTTCCCTCACCTGCCCCCTTGATATCATTGGTGACTAGGTAATCGGCCAGTGCTACAGCATCATTTCCCTCAATAAAAAACTCCCCCATATGACTCACATCAAAAACTCCGACACCACTTCTCACACTACAAACCTCTTCTTTTACCGTAGTGTATTGTATTGGCATCTCAAATCCCGCAAACGCCGCCATTTTGGCATGCAATCTTTGATGATACTGAGTCAACTCTGTGTTTAAAAGCGCCTCCATCATAGTAATATCCTAAGTTTAGTTAAGGTTAAGGCCAAGGTTAATTATATCAAGTAAAGATAATTAATTTTTTGCCGGATTAAAAGTAGAGATTACAAAGATTAAAAAAAATTATCATATCATTTCAGTTTATTATTTCTAATCTCCAATATCGGATATCCGATATCCGATATCCTCCGCCTATCTTAACGTACTGAGCAATCTCTCGGGCAGACCCTTTTTCTTCAGGGGTAGTATTTTATGTATTCCCCAAATATAATTTTAATATAGGCAATACACAGGAGATAACTAGGAGATAACTAGGAGATAACGAAGTGAGAAACTCGACTCTTTTACTAGTAATATTTTTATGCGTGTGCACCTTTTATATTGTCGGTGGAACATCAGCAAGAGGAAATGGCCTAGAAGCAACACCTGCCACAACAACCTCTAAGAATCAAAACGGAGGACCAGACATAAATGCCCTGCCTAAAAATCGTGAGGATAAACAAAAAGAGTCAGGCGTAAACGTTCACACTATCGGTATTGCCGCAGGTGAAACTTTTTTGCTGGGCAACTTTGGTAAACATGGCGACGATAAAATCACCTTTGACCTCCTGTACACATATAGTGCCAGTCACACTTTTGACTTTTTGGTTGACGCACATTCATCCAATCATGATTTTGCACAGGAACGTGTAAGTATTATGGGACTGGCCTTTGGTATCAAGGGAAAATTTTATCAATTTGATTCCTTCTCTCCTTTCTGGTTAGGAGGACTCGGCTTTTACCGCCCTACAGTTAATAGAAAAGTTGATGGTAATTACGTAGAATCGGGTGCCAAAACTACATTCGGTTATCATATTGGCGCTGGAATAGATCTTAGACTAAATAGTAATGTTACCGTGGGAATGTTGGGGCATTATCACGACCCCTTTGATATCAACCAAACGCTGGGACCAAAAGTTTCTGGGGCATATTTTAAGCTAATGTTAACTTTTGGGTATTCTTTTTGGTTTTAGTTGGCCACGATTATGAAATCTCAAAATAAATTCAAATCTATCTACTGTTTCACCGGCAAAGGTGGAGTCGGAAAGAGCGTGATCGCCTTAGCGCTCGCTCACTGTTTGGCAACACAGGCGCAAGGAAGAAAAGTACATTTTTTTAGTTGGGAAGCAAATTCTTCCGCAGAAAAATTACTTCGCCCCCTAGGTATAAATGATGGAACAATCGTAGATGATTCAAGAAGCGTAATAGAATATCTACAACGAAAATTAGGAAAAATAGTAGGAAATTGGATCGGAAACACTTCCTTTTTTTCCTCAGTAATGCAAGTGGTTCCAAGTATTCGTTACATGCTATCATTGGAGGAAATGATCAAATCATTGACTGATAGTAGCGATAAAGTAATCGGCGTCTTTGATGCACCCTCTTCTGGACATATGTTAGTCATGTTCAAATCTTTTGAAAGTTATATCCAGATTCTAAAAAAAGGAGTGGTTTTTGAAGACATTTTACATGCACAATCATTATTAAGAGACCCTCAATTTTGCAAAATCAATTTAATAACCCTCCCTTCAGTATTTGCCTGCAACGAAGCACTCGAAACACAGGAGAATCTTGTAAGCATGGGGTGGAAAAAAAAGGCCATCGAAATTTACTTAAACCAATCGTTTCTATCGTTAAAAGAAAATATACCCTCAACTCAAATGCCATCATTTTTCAGTAAAAAAATTTTTTTGGAAGAAAAGATTTTATCTGATTTTGGCCCAACTATTCAGGGTATATTTCCTTATACTGCTCATCAGGATTTGTCTGAGTTAGTCCAAGAATTATCTGGAATGAGTAATTTAATGAAATTGCTTATATGAGATGATGTTTACTTATGCGAAGGAAAAAATACAAATCGGGAATACAACAATGATCGCTGCTAAACAATTCGAAATTTTTTGTGGTCTAGGTGGCGTTGGAAAAACTACTTTAGCAGCAGCAAGAGCACTGCATTTAGCTCTTCTAGGTAGAAAAATTTTATTGATTACCATTGATCCATCTCGAAGATTAAAGGATTTGTTACAAATAAAAGAAGAAAATGCAGGGAAAATAGAATCAGTGCCATTAAGTAATTTTAGCGAAAACGCCGAAGGTTTTTTGGACGCAATATTACTTTCATCGTCAGTTACATTAGCAAGGGTGATTGAACCTTCACTAGCAGAAAAAGTTTCCCAAAACACCATTATAAAAACACTAACAGGTACTTACAGCGGGTTAACGGAAGTTTTGGCCCCGATGGAAATGTTCTACTTTTATAACAAAAATCAATACCAAACAATAATTTTGGATACCCCACCCGGTCGTCACTTTATCGATTTTCTGGATAGCTATCAGCGTATCAGACAATTTTTTGATCAGCGTGTCATTAACGGACTAAGACAGATTAAAAAATTGAAATTCAATCCTGTAGACCTCAGCATGAAAAAAATCATAGGGGTTGATCCCTGGATATTCGTCCATAAAATTTTAAACGAGGGTATACGAAAAATATTGGAATATTTGGAAAAAATCACTGATCGTTCTTTTCTTAATGAATTCATCAATTCTCTAGAATTGATATATGGGGCACGTGGGGCCTTTTTAAATTTATTGGAGAAGTGGCATTTGCTACAGGATAAAAACTTTGCTAACTGGTTTTTGGTTACTGCGGTAGAACAAGATCGTATATTAGAATTATTAGAACTCCATAAAAAGGCCAAGGGAATAGTACATAGTGATTCTTATTTAATTCTAAATAAATGTCTCAGTAGTTACTGGGATATGAAAGATGGCAATAACAGCAAAGATGTCAGTAATAGCAATGATGAAAGAAATAATAATTTAGGCAAGCAAGCAAAAAATTCAAAATTAAATAAAATAAGAAATTCTCTCTACGATAAGGAATTAAATCTAAAAAAAATTGCACTTTCCACATTTTCTGAAGACAGAATATTAGAGTTTTTAGAAATTTTAGAAGAACCATCGTTTGCGCAGTTGTTACTAATCTCAGAAGGATGGAACACATTCAATCAAAAATAGTATACTTTTTTGGTATTTTTTTAGTACCCACAAATTTATTCTTTAGTATTTGGCCCAAAATGCCGATCTCCCTTCTACGCCCTGGACCAATAACAACAGTGGCAGTGGGAGCAAAGAGCATGAATAAATGTATCATCGGCAATTTTACTCGTGATCTTTCACAGTCAATAACAATAACAACGCGCAGCTTTACGCTCATACTACTCACACTACTACTCCCACTCTCCACTGTCCGCAGCAGCGAAAATGACATCGAGATTGATACCATCCCACCTAATAGTTTAGTCATAAAACCTTTGCAGTACTCCGTCGATTTTGAAGAGCTCAGGGAAAAAAGTGACGAGGATGGTTCAGTCAACTACGACCTTTTTGCTTCTCAAATAAAACAACTGGCGAATAGCATTAAAGCAAACAGTCAGCTATTAACCTTTTGGTCTTCAGACCTATTTTTTAAGGCCAATAGCGCTGCGGCCGAAGGTGACTCATTGATTGCCAGCCTCATCTATAAACAGCTGGTTGAACTTAATCCTAACGATCTTTTTTTGAAAAAAAAATATGCTATCGAATTAATCAAAATCAACAACATCAAGGATGCTAAAGAGCAGTTGGAATTAATCGTTAAAGAAACAAAATACAAAGATAGTGAACCGGCACTATTACTTGCGGGAATACTAACTAACACCAAAGATAACCTGAGGGCACAGAATATCTACCAACGAATTCTCCAACAAAATCCTGGAAATCAAGACGCATGCATCCTCCTGTCACGGTCAATCATCAGCAACGGACTGCTAGAGCGCAGCGAAAGCGATAACAACAACGTAAATATTCGTAACAGGGATCGCTACCAACAAGCGGAAACAGTACTAATACGATGTGAGAATAAATACACTAAGGAGCAGAAAGGTATAATTCGATACCAACGAGGAAAACTTGCTTTAGAACACAAAAAATGGAACAAGGCAAAAAATCTATTTTTAAGTTCTTTAGAACTAAATCCAGAGCACCACTTTTCTATTCTCGGTCTAGGAGGACTATATGAATTTCTTGGACAAGTGGATGATTCGATTTCGCTATATCAAAAGTATTTAAAAAAATACCCAACACAACAAACAATTTTGAACAAAATTGTGCAATTGTTGATCACCCAAAATCGTTACGATGAACTAATCCCCTACCTAACAACCCTTTCGCGCATGGATCCGGAAGATTTAAATCTACAAATAAAGCTAGGAGTACTTTATACTGACACAGAAAGATATTCTGAAGCAAAAAAAATTTTCAACTCACTACTTAATGTCGTACCCAATTCCGATAAGCTCCTCTACTATCTGGGCCTTATTTACTTGGAAACAAAGGAACCCAAAAAGGCCATAGAATACTTATCCAAAGTATCCTCTGAAGGAGCACTTTTCCAAGATGCACAAATACAGATCGCCCAAGCAATGCTTTCAATGATTATTGATGAAAAAATTAGTAAGCAAAATAATAACCATCCATTGCTACAAGATTTTTTTACTTTTGTAGACAAACCTAAAACAACTGGCAGAGATGTGGCCTCAATTCCATCTAATAGCAAAAAATTTCTAAACAATTTACAGATAATAAAAGCAAAGTTGTACGCACATTGGAATGACATAGAAACGGCCATCCAAATTGTTAATTCACTAGGTATCAAAAACGGAGAACCATTAGAACAAGCGTACTACCTTGCCGAACTATATGAAAAAAATAAAAATTATCACGAGTCCTATCGAATAATTCGAGAAATACTTAATAATGATGACAAGAATGCCCATGCCTGGAACTTTCTGGGATACTCTATGTTAGAACGAGGAGAGAACCTGGCGGAAGCATACAATTATATTAAAAAGGCGATAATTTTAAAACCCAACGATGCTCATATCAGAGACTCGCTCGGATGGTATTACTACAAAGTTGGAAAATATAAGTTGGCACTGAACGAACTTATCTTTTCATCACAAAAAATAAAAAACGATGAAGTTATTTGCAAGCATCTAGCAATGGTGTACCATGCGTTAAGAAGATATGATCTTGCAAAAAAGTACTACCTAATGCTCCTGGAATTAACTGAAAAAGATGAAGAAAAAGAAGCAATTTCTAAAATTCTTGAAAAAATTAATAAAGAACAAGGAAATCATTCCTCCCATTTTGCCAACTCCAATCTTGCTAAGTAGCAACGAAATATTTCTTCTCATGAACAAAGCACTTTTTTCACTGTTCCTACTATTTTTCGCCAGTTCATGCTCACTCATGCAAAATGATTTGAGTCCCCGTACAGAAATTGCCAACAAGAAAGAACTGCTTCTTGACCAAGATTATTTAAAAAAATCCCTGACAAAATTCTGCTTCTCTTCCGAAGGAGGAGGACGGATTAAAACTACTACCAATGGCACTACACCCCAAGAGAATAGTGAGGAATCGCATCGTTTTACCTATCAATCAAAATTAGATAACAAACTAAACCGCTGGGAAGTTGAATTTATTTTCGCACTCGCCAAAAGAGAGTCGCTTTTTATTGAATGGAGCAATCCTTTAGACAGCACTTTAGATAACACTTTACTACGGCAAAATTTTCCTCATGTCGAAATTGGTGGAACCATCCTTCAGCAATGGAATAATGAGGAAAAAAAAGCTGATAAAAGTAGGTCACCTAATAAATTCCGACAAAAAATTCCTCTGTTGTTGGAAAAATTAGGATCATTTTTTAAGTGTTATTTAGAAATTTTAAAAAATACGACTTTATGTATGCGACCCAAATGTAGTGGCCACGCTTGCTTTTCCTACGACTACAAAAATATGGAATCCATTGAAATTAGCTCTCCGATTGATAATGAATACCAGCTATTGATCGTGGGCGAACGCCCGCAAGAAAATTTCTATCACAAAATCTTTTTTATAATGCAAATGATTCCTAAGTCAGAAGACACCAACCCTCAAGGCGCATCAACGGAAATACGTATAGAACTACAACTACGTCCAGAAAAATGCTTCTAGACTTAATATATTCCTGCATCATAAGCAAAAAAATAAACATACTTATTACATCGGGTATATTCATTCCTGTGAACTCAAGACTCAATACCATCAACTAATCAATTGAAAACCAGAAGAACTTAAATTATAAAAAATTAGAAAAATTAGAAAAAATATAAAATGGGAATTTGTAATACAATAAAAATAATATTTGTACTATAATGTGAGTTATAACTTATCTATGGCATGATAAGTTACTTTTTTCTGTAATAGTACTGGCCAATTTTGTGAGTATTATATTTAATAGGTGCAGGTCTTCTTTTGATTTTGTTACTGATGCGCTATGGTATATGTAATTTTATTCTAGTTAATTAAAATATATCAGCAACAAGCTACGAGGCCACATCTACTTAACTGTTTAGTTAGGCCTTAATAACTTTGAGAGGGACGTCATGAAACTATCTTTTTCTCAAGATGAATGTGGACAATTATCCAAATCTTTGGAGAAAGAATGGTTAGAAACCAATGGAATCGGTGGTTATGCATCAAGCACTATCATGGGAATCAATACTAGAAAATATCATGGGCTACTAACCGCTGCCATCCCTGAAATCGGTGGGAGATATCTCTTACTATCAAACTTTGAACTTTCCATTCATACTGAGAAGGGAAATAAAATTTACCCTTTGTTCGCTACCAAGTATCCTGGTGTAATTCACCCAGATGGCCATAAACGGCTAATCTCGTTTGAACAAGATCTTACCCCTGTCACAACCTATTTGGTTGAAGAAGATGGCATTAAACTCTTGATTGAACAAACTCTAATGATGGTAAAAAATGAAAATACACTGCTATTGCAATATCGAGTAGTAAACTCACTGCTGGCGCATCGTAATGGTGGCGAAAATTCGCCCATAATTCTCCGTTTTAATCCTGTACTTGCTTACCGCAACATTCACCATCTCACTCGCGCAAATCATGATCTCAACGTTCGCTCTCACCCAGAGGAAAATGGGACTGTTAAATTTCAACCCTATAACCAGATGCCTGCACTATTCATTGGGAGTAACACTGACATTACCTAATGCTCCTGGAATTAACTGAAAAAGATGAAGAAAAAGAAGCAATTTCTAAAATTCTTGAAAAAATTAATAAAGAACAAGGAAATCATTCCTCCCATTTTGCCAACTCCAATCTTGCTAAGT
>JADGBS010000350.1 GCA_015231325.1 Oligoflexia bacterium
TTTTTGAAAGTGCTTAACTGGAACTTCCAGTGATAACCCGTTCTCTGACAATTTAATTTTATCACTAATAAAATCATAACAACTATTTTTATCATTCCAATTCGGCAAATTTTCTTTTTCCCTTTCCCCACTATCATCGATTATCCTGACTAAAGAACCCGGAAAATATTTTTGGATTTCTTGTGTAATAAAATCCCGATAACGATCGATACCCGCAGTCGTTATTTGTACCAACACTAGATCAGAATACTTATCTACCAATAATCCTGGAAGATCATCGCTCTCCCCATAAACCATTCTCCCACCACCATCGTGAACAATATTTGCAAAAAGAAAACGATGATCTATCGCTATCTTTAATGCTTTTTCTATATGGAGTTTTCCTATCAAGTACTCATTTTCGTCTGCAGGACACATACAAGGGGTAGGAGCGGCCGAATGAGCAAAAACTTGGTTACTATTATGATCATAGGTGGAATAGGTCTAAGTTTGAATGTTTATTGAAAAATATTCCTCAAGGGAGAGTAAATTTTAAAAAAGGATTAGACCTTTTTTCATATGTTGGAAGTTGGGGGATGCATCAGTTGCGAAGCGGTGTTGCGAAGGTGGATTTTGTTGATCAAGGAGATTTTTCTGGCGCGATAAAATTAAATTTGGAAAATAATGGTTTTTCTACGGAAAGGGGAGAATTTTTCAGAGAAGATGTTTTTCGTTTTCTTGATCGATTACCTAAAGATGATTTTTATGATGTTGTAGTTGCGGACCCCCCTGCGTTTACCAAAAGTGGTAAAGGTAAGGACAAAGCGCTTGCTGGTTATGCCAAGCTTTATGAGAAGATATTTAAAATAATAAACAAGGAAGCGATACTGGCCGCATGTTCATGTACGAACTATGTGACATTGGAAGAATTAGATAGCATTATTCAGCAGGCCTTTAGGAAGAATTATAACGTAGAGAGAGGTAATGTTGCTCGAAACAATGTTCGGCGATTGTCAAAATTACAGTTATTGGAAATTGGAATTGAGGGGCCGGATCATCCTGTTGCTTCACTGGGAGATAGGACGCACTACTTAAAATATTTAGCATATTTTGTTTTATGAAAATCATGAAAGTAAAAACAGTCATAAAAATATTTATAAAAACAGTCAGGGGGATTTATGGGAGATCAGGGGCAACGGGAGGGCGTAGAAAATACTGATAAGTTTGCAGACAAAATTGATGAAATTAGAACCGTTACTAGTACTGATTCTGCTCACTTATACAAGGATAGCAACTGTGAGAAATTGAAGATTGTTTTGGATGATGCAAAAAAAGTGGTTTGGGGGCAAGATAAATTATTAAAGTCTATTTTAGCTTCAATCGTGTGCAATGGACATTTGTTAATTGAGGGGCTTCCGGGGTTAGGGAAAACCTTAAGTGTTTCTACTATAAGTAAACTTTGTGATTTGAAATTCAAGAGAATTCAATTTACTCCAGACTTACTGCCTGCGGATTTAATTGGGACATTGATTTTCGTACCAGGGGAGACGGATTTTAAAGTTAAATTTGGTCCATTGTTTACTCAAATCCTTTTGGCCGATGAGATTAATCGTGCTCCACCTAAGGTACAATCAGCACTGTTGGAGGCAATGGAAGAGCGGCAGATAACTATAGGTGATAAGACATATTTATTGGACTTGCCTTTTGTCGTTCTTGCGACTCAGAATCCGATTGAACATGAGGGCACTTACCCTTTGCCTGAAGCACAAGTTGATAGATTTATGATGAAAATAAATCTATCTTATCCAGATTTTGAAAATGAAAAAAATATTTTTGAAAACTGTCGGGATGTGCTAAGTAATTTTGTTCCAATATTAAATGTTGAAGATCTAAGTTTAATTACTGCTAAAGTTGATTCGATTTTTGTTGATCCAAAGATTAAAGAATTGATCGTGAAAATTGTTCATGCTACTCGTCCTGGGACTGCCCTTTTTGATACTAATTACAATAAAATTATTACCATGGGAGCATCTCCGAGGGCAGGGCTGTGGCTATATCGCCTCGCAAAATTTAATGCATTTTTCTGTGGATGTGAATTTGTGACTCCAGAACATATCTATGAGATTATTCCGGATGTACTTGGACATCGGATATATCTTTCTTATGAGGCAGTAATGGAAAAAATTAATAGTCGTGAAATTGCAACTAAAATCGCACAGAAGATTCTTTAAACCGATAAACCGAATATTTAGAATGAAGACAGCAAAACAAGAATTATATAAGATTGAGGCAATTACCAAAAACAGCGAATATCGCATATTCTCTGCGACGGGGTTGAATTGGTTACAGATTAGGGGTGCATATAATTCGTGTTTCAAAGGACAAGGATTAAAATTTAAAGAGTTGAGACCATATTTCCCTGGAGATGATTTTCGTTTGTTGGACTGGAAGTCGTATGCAAAAACTAGAGCTCCATTTGTGAAAGAATATGATGATGAGCGAGGAATTGAAATTTTAGTTTTTGTGGATTGTTCCATATCAATGTCCATGGGTTATAGAGGCGTTAGTAAATTACAAATGGCAGTTGAAGTTTGTGGCCTGTTATATTTATTGGCCGAGAAGGCAGGAGATCGAGTATCTTCAATACTTTTCTCAAATCCAATTCATAACATGCCAGCATTTTGTGGGCACAGAGGATTATTAGAGTTATATAAAATATTGCAGCAACAAGGTATGCTTGCTCAGATCAAGTCAAATGGCGAGTATACGGAAGAGTATGCAGATGTAATTCAGAGTGATTTTATCCCAACTGAAGATGATCTGAGTCTTCTGGATAATCAGATTATTCAAAGATCAAATAATGGATCGGGTAAATCAGGTAAATCAGGTAAATTGGGTAAATTGAATAGAAGGAAAGCAATAGTAATTATTTCTGATTATTATAATTTTTTATCAGCAAATAGAATGCATCAGTTACTACTGATGCCTAATGTTTATTTAGTGAAACTAATTGCTCCGTTAGATAGGAAAAAATCATACCCCTATTTACTTTTTGGTCGATCCATTTACAACGCCTGCGAAAAGAAAATTTTTTGTAGTGCGCGCTCGGCAAATGCTGGTGTTTATCCGGCAGAGATTGAGAATGAAAAAATTATTAAATTAAATATCGAGGATAACTATTTAAAAAAATTGATTATTGCTTTCAGAAGCAGGTATGAATACTCTATATGAATATTTTGGAAGTATGTAAAAAATGCTATGTCGGTCCAATTATTTGCATCGCATTGATAGCATTGATAGCATTGATAGCATTGATTTATGTTATGCCTTCAACTTCTTTTGGAGGAGACTCAAGGAGATTTTTAAGTGGGAAGATTGTAAATCTAGATTTTGAAAAAAAATTTGATTTGCAAGTTGGTGATATATTTTGGGCAAATTTGGAAA
>JADGBS010000351.1 GCA_015231325.1 Oligoflexia bacterium
CAACGCCTACGTAATAAGAAAGGCGAAAAAATTTCTTATTCATCCAGAATATACGTGATCTTAAGAATAGCAACAGGGACGTAATGGCCATAGAAAAGAAAGGAATAGTAATGATCCCCATTAAATAGATGGTTTTTTCGTCGGTCTCTGGACTGAAAAATCGCGGATGTTTCCACCAAAAACCCATTTGCCTCACTGTTAACTCATCTACCTTGGCCAAAACATCAGCATCTATTTTTTGGAAATCAACTAAACTCAAGGTAAGGCACGCTATCAAATAAAATAGAATAAATGCAATCGCAAAGCTAAAAAATAAGGTGGCATAATACTCGTAGTCACTGTCACCACTACCACAGGACTTAGGGGAGCATTGTCTTATTTTTGTAATAAGATTTCTCATTTTCTTTTCGATTCCTTTGGAAGTATCGAAAGTAATTGTGATAGGAAATTATCCTTAAAGAAGATGGACAGCACATAAGTTAGATGAATCAACCAAGGATAATTTAAAATATTGCTTCTTTTGTCCTTAAAGGACAATATTTTTCTGGCCATCTTTTGATATGAGGTGGCCCCAAGGCCATCGAATTCGCGCTCGACATCTGCTTTCAATGGTCCGGAATTAACAATTTTAAATTTAATTCCTGACCTTGCCAATTGGATGCGAAAACTTTCAAAGGCCATATTTAGTGCGGCCTTACTGCTGGCATATGCTATTTTGTTTTTACAGATGGCCCGTTTGGAGGCCAGTGACGATATGCCGATAAACATGCCCCCCCTTTTTTGATGAAAATATGGAAGGACAAGTTGCACCAAGCGAACTTGTGCTTCGAGATTTATCTGAAAGACCTTCTTAAAGTTATCGAACGAAAATTGACCATCGATTATGTCATCTTCCATCGATCCAGCATTAAGAACGACTAGATCTAATGACTTCACCCTGTCTATGTTGCTACTAAAAAGGGTATTTACTTCTTCCTCGTTTGAGATATCACATCGAGAGTAACTGTAATTTTCAAGATTTTGCGGCACGAAAAAAGAATCACTTCTAGAGATGCCCCAAACGGCATGACCTTCTCCTAGAAACGATAGACAGAGGGCCTGGCCCAGGCCCCGTCCAACTCCGGTAATAAGCACATTCAAAGTTTAGACCCTAATATATCCAGGCCCGTTATTGGTTATCCATTCGGAAAACATTTGATCGAAATCAAAATCAACGGTGGCCGCTGCCCCCACCTCGTACGGATCAAACACCCGCATCCCTATCAGCTCCATCAACTTTTTGTCGTCGTCGCCGCAGCAGTGAGACGGCCCCAAGAATTTAAAGTAATCATTAACTCCACTAGCGATGAATTTCACGTTTAGCCCCTGAAGGACCACGTCGTTTCGGATCTGCTCAATCGCGCGAAAAACCAAAAAATTAACGATAGAGTAAACTACCGGCAACATTCCCGACATGGCCATGCCGGCGGCGATGCCGACTGTTGCCTGTTCCATGATTCCCATATTAATTATTCGATCGGGGAACTCTTCCTTAAAGCGGTCGCAAACCCCAAATCCCATGTCTGAGACTAACAGAATTATCTTGGGATTTTTGCGGGTAAATGGGATAAGGCAATTTATGACTTCGCTACGATAGTTATTATGGTTAATATGATTATTAGTCGTGCTGCTCACAATCTCGCCCCCATCGCCATTTCTTCTGGGGTTGGCAGACGAAAATGAAATTTGGGAACATTTTCCATACAGGGCAGACCATAACCCTTAATCGTCTTTGCGATCAAACACTGTGGACCAGGACTGCGAGGCGAGGCCAGACGATTGACTCCGCGCAACGCCTGGACAATTTTCCTTACATCGTGCCCGGGAACGACTTTGGTGTAGCACCCAAAGGCGCGCACTCGCCTGACCAATTCCTTAGTACATTCTTGGCCATCGCGACCGCCGCTACTAAGAACATTTTCCAAAAAATCCATCGCTTGCAATCGGTTATGATCTATGATGATTTTTAGATTAGAAAGCTGATATTTGGCCGCAAACTGCAAGGCCTCCCAGTTGCTCCCCTCCTGCATCTCTCCGTCGCCGATTATGCAATAAATGCGATATTTGTGGTCTGGTCCCCCCTGCCTTTTGGCCGCATAGGCGATTCCGACCGCCATCGGTAGTCCGTGTCCGAGTGAACCGCAACTGACCTCCAGTCCGCACACCTCGCGGCGCTCGAGACAACCGGAAAGGAAACTCCCTTTATAAAAATTCTCCCAATCGGCCCGCCCTATAAATCCTAAGTCGCACAAAATTGCGTAGAGGGCATAGCACCCGTGGGCCTTAGAAAAGATCACACGGTCTCGCCGCTCCCACTCTGCTGATCCTGACCAATCTTTGCTTATACGAATTACGTCGTAGTAGAGGGCCACCAGGAGATCGACCGTGGAGAGGGAAGGAGCTATGTGACCAGCACCATTTTGGACGGCCACACGTAAAACTTCTTTGCGAATGAAAGCGGCCTTTTCTTTTAGAAGCAAAAATTTGTCCGTCATTCTCGTATACTACGAAAAATATATCGCGGGGTCAACTGCGTGCTCCTGAAGGGAAAACTTGGGGTAGGTGCCAGTGCCCTCCTCTATCAGAAGTATTCCCCTCCCCACAATCGCGAAATAAACTCTAACCACGGCAGAATCTCAACGCCCTTTAGTTTTCCGTCTTGTAATACTCGAGGGGTCTTTTCCAAAGAAACTACAATTCTCTTTTTTACCTTTCATACCATACTGGCAAATAGGCAATCATATCTTAAAAAGTCAAATCTCCGAGGACCGGGGAGCAGGGATTTTCATGTTCCGATATGCCAGCGCAGAACTAGATTTTATCTTTGAGGTGAACAAAAAGATAATACCAATGGAGGTCAAGTCGCAACACTCAACCAATAAGTAATTGTCCAAAATTAATTACCTTATCAAAGTACTGCTCATCCAAAACATTATCCTCAACACCGTTAATGAGACCAGGGCGAGAGGAGCAACTTCTAGGTACCTTCAAGCTCCTTCGTTTTTCCTCCATCTCCTTGATTATCTTAAGACCTATGGGGTTTTTCGAAAATTTCACTTCACACAAGTAGAGACACTGAAACCGAGTCTGTACCATGTAGTCTATTTGGCACCCCGATTGTCTTAGCGTTTTATTTTGAAAAAAAGGCCCGTCCATTACTATTTCTTCTGAAGAAATCCCTAATATATTCCAAATGGCCTTACGATTATGAACAACCAAATTTTCAAATTGCAACCCCATTAAGGTTTCCCACCCGGGAAACCGCATCAGTGTAGAATCGGAAAAAAATTCCTTTTCTATCTTTGTACGATTGGGCTCGATGTGTTTTAAGTAAAAACGTAAATAGTTATCACTCAACCGATAACG
>JADGBS010000352.1 GCA_015231325.1 Oligoflexia bacterium
CGGATTCTTCAATCATGTTAATCTCCTTTTTGTTATCCTGATTTAGTTAATTTTCATAGGTTGACTAAAAAATATTCAACTTCCATCTTTAAATTGTGACATAACAGTTATATTCATTTAAATTCCCCCTATTACTGATGCCACCAATACACGATACTCCTCACCAGCATCCTCTATTCTGGCATTTACAATCTGAATATTAACATCGGGGTATAAAGTTTCTTTCTGTTCTATTAACAACCTTATATCCCCTTCGTGAGCTTTTGCTGTCTCCTCATCAAAATTGTTTATTGTTTTAAATTCTTCAATATATTGTTTGATTGTGGGTTCTCTATTTATAAAAGGCAAACAAGAGGTATTCCATGCTACACAAGCAGAACGGAGCAAATTTTCTTTTTCTTCTATAGTTGTTCCTATATCAATATATCCTTCGGCAACATTTAACAACATTGCCGATATTTTCTCCCTCTCAGGTCTTTTTAGATTCTTTTTCTTTTTCATATTTTACTCCTTTTGCCCTTATCCTCTCCAACAACACGCTCGCGGGTTCATCGTTTATTTTAATTCAGACTTACAATTTTATAAGCTCAAACAAACTAAATTTCGAGGCTTTTTTGTCAAATGTAAGAACAGCTTGACAGCCGTTTGTCTTAGCTGAATGTGCAATAAGCAGATCAGAAAGATCGTATTTATTACCCTGTGCAGAGTCTATAAATTGCTGCAAAGTTAATCGGCATTCAAATTTCAAAACAGGCATCAATAATAGATCGTTTATACAGTCTAAAATCTCAAATCTTCCAATATCATAGACAGCTTCTAAAACCCAAATTACTTCTAAAACTACAAGTAACGGCACAAATAACCTTGTATGTTCTGATTCAGCAGTTTGAAAAACTTCATAAACTCTCTTTGCTTGAAGCTCATCATCTTTAGTTAACAAACGAATTAAAATATTTGTATCAAGAGCCTTCATTTTTAAACTGTTGCCTCATTCTATTTCTAATTGCATCATCTATCTCTTCAATAGATACTGATTTTCTGTCAGGTTTATGAAGTTTGCCAAACACATCATCTACTGTTTTAAAAATTGGTTTTGCAATAGGTCTTATTACAGCCTCCATTTTATCAGTTATAATAATCTCAATTTTATCTCCGCTATTCAATTGCAGCGATTCTCTTATATTTTTCGGAATAGTAATTTGCCCTTTATTTGTAATGGTTGCTAAAGCCATGATTAATCTCCTTATAGTTAATAGAAAAAGATTCAATTACAACCTGCTCGTGCTTTTTCCGCCTTTATCCTCTCCAACAACACGCTCGCTGGTTCATCATTTGGGTCTTGTGGGACTAACTGACCTGAAAAGGCTTTCTTTAAGATGGATTGTTTAAGTGTGGCGGATTGTTTTAATGTTTGTTCGATGATTTGTTCTTGCTTGTCAATAGCTGAGAGCTTTTGAGATAATAATTCAACGATAAAGGTTGATTCTTCATTACTACAAATAGGAATCAAAATAGACCTTATTCTATCTTGTCCTATATTCCTCATGGATTCTTGGTTACCAGATGAATGATACATTATTTCCTTACGACCATTCTTTGAACGTAAATAATACAATACGTATGATTTATTAAGATTTAAAAAGTTGATTCTTAATGTTTTATCACTAAGCATTATTTTTTTAGTAGTATCTTTTACGATTACAACAGCACCTACTAATTCAATTGTATTTGCCCTACTGAACAAAAAATCCTCTTTTTTGATAAAAAACGCTTTATTTACTTGATTTAGGTCAGTACATGTTTTTGATTCTGCTTCATTATATTCACCCCATGTTATTGCACTAACCTTTGCTACACCAATTTCATCGTTTTGAGGTTCTTTTTCATTACATTTAAAACTTTTGCCAGCATCAATAGAGTCAATAAAATAACCTAAACGTGTATAAGTCCAGCCAGCTGGTAAGACAGGAAAAGAATTTAGTTCATCTGTTGGAATAAATTCAAACAAAGTTAGTTTCTTCGGCTTACTCGGCTTTTTCCCCTTCTTCCCTTCTGATTCCCACAATTTAACCGCAGATTCCCACTCCTCAAGCTGCTGCTGATAGCGTGATTCTCTTGCCTGTTTTATCTGTTCTAAAAGCTCATCAGCGGGGATAACCTTATCTGGATTCTCTTTTCTCCATTGTTCCGTGAGTTTGCCTTCAAATGCGTGTTTCAGCAATGATTGACGATACAATACAAGCAATTCTTTTGCCTTTTGCAAAGACTCTACCCCTTTGTCGATTTTGGAAAATAGCTCCTCAATTTTCGTGACGATTCGATGTTGTTCGTTGAGGGGGGGGATTGGAATTAGAGAATTTGATAGATAAGATGTAGGAACACGCCTTTGACCAACAGCCCCTGTCATTTTATGCTCAGCATCAATGCGAAATTTTTTTGAAGAAACAAAATAGTAAAGATAGTATTCTGAAATACAATTGAATGCCCTTAAAACATGGAATTCTGTTGAGCCAAAACCAATATTATTTTTCAGAGTAGGTACCACAGCCATTTTCCCATTTTCCATGCAAGGAGTAATTTTAGCAAATAAAACATCCCTCTTAAAAAAATGGGTGTAACCCTTTTTCACTTCTTTTATTTTTTTTTCTTGAGAAACATCAATTTTCCCACTCTCAGCCCCTACTGCGGGCATCGGTACAAATGAGGCGAGCAGATTGTCTTCATAAGTCGATTTATCCAATTTGGGATTAACGAGGCAAATATCACCGAGTTTTAAAGATATCCAGCCGTTTGGTTCATTCTCCATCACGCTACCAGCACCTCATTCATCAATATTTACGTCCTTCCTGAATGAATTGTAAGATTTCCTCAGCACTTATATTTAGATTTACTCCTGAAACATCAAACGGGGATTTCTCTTCAGGCTCACTCTTGATTATAAAAACTTTCATCGTAAACTCATCCCATTCGCTATCTTCTTCTTCAATAAAAATCATCACGCCACCAATGCCTCATTCATCTCATTTATCAGCAAATCCATACGCTCCCCGAATAGCTGATACATCCTGCCCAGCCCTCCGTGTGAGTCAAACGGTGCCATATCCAAATCATCACGCTCAAAGTGAAACGAGCTGCTGATATGGTCAGAGATCATTCTCAACCAGTTCATCTGCTCCTCATTGAATTTTTCTCCAGCACCTGCGTGAACCTTGAAAATCCACTCCTGAAAGTTTTTTCTAACAGTGCTGTGATATGGTGTAAGCTCTTGATCAAGACCTGTAACCCGCCGAATCAGTGCAACCAATGCTGTAAGTTCGTTCAGCGGTGATTCTTTGATTTCATCAAGAGCCTGATAAGCCTTCCAGACATTGAGCGGTGCAAGGCGTGGTTTGTCTGATTTTAGT
>JADGBS010000353.1 GCA_015231325.1 Oligoflexia bacterium
AATAAGTTAAGGACTGCAGTTTCTAAAATTCGGTCAAGTCCAAAACTGATTCAAAGTTTTTTTGGACAGACTGGCCTGGAAATTTCTGAATTTAAATATAGAAGTTAATTATGCGACGGGGTGTAATTTACCCCATTCTTCACTAACTCGTTCTTGATCATGAGGATGAATTTGTTCTAACCATCCGTAACCAAGTTGTTCTATTCCCGCGACGCCAGTATAATCAATCCATTGTTTCCCGAGATAGTCAAAAAGGCCATCGGACTTACATCTCCATATCAGCATCGGTAAAGCGTCCAATAATTGCCACGACCCATTTTCACTTGCGAGCAGTGCTTCTTCAGTACGTTTCAATTGCGAAATATCTATAAAAGTAATTATAGCTCCCTCAATTACATTTTCTGTAGTGCGATAAGGGCGAATTCCCAATAGGAAACATTCACCGGCCTTTGAATGTACTTCAATCTCTTTAGGTATTAATGTATCAAAAACTGTCTGCACATCAACGACCAAACCATCATAGTCAACCAGTTTTGATACGATGTCACCAATTGGTCTCCCAATATCAGATGGAATCAAATTTATCAGTCGGGTAATTGTAGGTGTAAACCGCAAGATAGATAATTTATTATCTAGAAAGATGGTACCAATTCCAGTTCCTGCCAATAGATTGTTCATATCATTATTAATACGCGACAAATCGATGATTTTACTTTGAAGTTCTGCATTAATCGTAGACAGTTCTTCGTTTACTGCTTGCAGTTCCTCTTTTGATGTTTCTAATTCTTCGTTTGCCGATTGTAATTCTTCATTTATAGACTGCATCTCCTCGTTGGAGGATTTGAGATCCTCGTTGATGTTTTTCAACTCTTCGTTGGTAGTTTTTACATACTCATCTTGTTCCCAAAGTTCTTGTTTGAGAGCAAGTATACGTATGTCGGTATCGGTATCAGTACCAGTATTAGTATTAGCATCGGCACTGGCCTTAGTATCAATGTCATTTTTTTCATTATTTGCTGATACTGTCATATTTGCTGTTGCTACTACTTCCTCCAGAATAATTAAGTATAGAGTACTGGTCTCACTGATAGTAGGAGAACCGACAGGTAAGTTGTGCGTCGCAGATGCCGCTGGAATCGATATCGGGATTGGTCTTATCGTAAGATTGATAGTAGTAAAATCACCATTTGTCTTAACTTCAAGTCCATGGTGATTTACCGGTTCTTTTTGGACAACTGCTTTGCGTAAAGCGATAGTCAATTCTTGGCGTAATCCATCACGGGCCATTTTTAAAACATTCATTCCTGCTTCACCTGGTGCTGGTTCAAGATAATGTCCAGTTCGTCCATGAATATAGAGAATATTTCCATGCCAATCAACCAGAATGCTGGGAGGCGCATACAGTTGCACTAATGTGTGCTCAGTAATTTCTCGTACCTGCAGTACACGCTCTTTCATGATTGATCCAAAAATTTGCGGGACTAGTCCTATTTCTGAAGGTTGCAGTAGGAAACTCGTGCTGACGGTGGGATTAACGCTGAGAACTTCTTCTTTTTTTTGAAAGATTTTTGCTTCATTAATTAACGTGGAAAATAAATATATAAAATAACCCACATTTTCTGATGGGCCAAGAAACAGAAATCCTTTAGAATTCAATGCATAGTGAAATAAAGGAATAATCTTTTTTTGTAATTCCGGATCAAAATAAATTAATAAATTACGACAACTAATCAGATCCAACTTTGAAAATGGCGGATCTTTAATCAAATCTTGCTCTGAAAAAATTAGCATATCACGAATATTTTTATTAACACGATAGCTATTGCCACTGGCGTCTAAGATGAAGAAACGAGATAATCGTTCTGGTGACAGGTCGGCCGCAATACCTGCGGGGTAAGTTCCTAGTCGTGCCTGTTCCACTGCATGTTTATCGATATCTGTGGCAAAAATTTGTATTTTGAAATTTACTTTTATTGTGTCCATTGCCTCCTGGAGCAATATTGCAATAGAATATGCCTCCTCTCCAGTAGAACAGCCTGGTACCCAGATGCGCACCGCGCCCCCTGGCAATTTATTATCAAAAAGTTGAGGAATAATTTTCTCTTGAAATAGCTCAAAAATTTCTGGATCTCGAAAAAAACTGGTTACCCCAATTAGAAAATCGCGAAAAAGGGCCTCTATTTCGCTCGGATTATGTCGCAATAGCTCTACATATGCATTGATGCTTTCAATATGGTTAACCCCCATACGTCGGCCCACTCGGCGGTTTATTGTATTGAATTTGTACAACGAAAAGTCGTGACCAGTTTGATTTCTCAGTAAGACAAATATATTTTTTAACTCATCTTTGGTTTTAGCGACAGAGGAATCGACGGTCATTGGAGATAGAGGTTTACCAAAAGTGCTACTGACGTAGGCGATAAGTTGAGCAGGCATTTCGGCGGCGGTCAATACGTAGTCAACCATACCAGTAGCAATGGCACTGCGAGGCATACCATCATACCCGGTGGATTCGGGTTTTTGCACCATAACCATTCCACATTCACTTTTGACTGCCCTAACTCCCAACGAACCATCATATCCTGTACCTGACAGTACAATAACAATCGCCTTTTCATGCTGATCTTGGGCCAGAGAGCGAAAGAAAAAATCGATGGGTAGACGCTGAGCACGAGGCGCGGCCGGCCCAAAAAGCTGCAACACACCATTAATAAATGCCATATCTCGATTCGGCGGAATAATGTAAGCACAATTGACCTGTACCTTCATCCCATCTTCTACCTCAAAAACCTGCATTTTTGTATAACGCTGAATTAATTCATTTAAAATGCTTTTATGATCTGGGTCTAGATGCTGCACTAAAACAAAGGCCATGCCCATATCTTGATTTGCAGGCATTGCAGAAAAAAATGCCTCGAACGCTGCTAATCCTCCGGCCGAAGCACCAATGCCAACAATGGGAAAAATTTTATCAATGGATCCGCCACTAACAATTTCTTTCTGTGGTCCAGATATGATAGAAGTCGTTGCCGATTTGCATGCAGTACTTCTTTTTTTATGAGTAATTTTTTTTCCATAAAAAATATCTCCCTACAATGAGAAATGATACGAACTCTTCTTCATGAATCTGAATATTAGCACAAGATCAAATTGGCCAACAATTTAGCTTCTTATTTATTCTGATATTTGTCAATGAATCTTTCTACCGTTCGATTTTACACAGCATGACCGACTTGGTGCGTTATCAGTATATGTAAAACCATCTAAAGGTTTTCTATTTTCCTCCGATCTAAAATTAGCTGAGTAGCAATTATTAAATTATTAAATTATTAAATTATTAAATTATTAAATTATTAAACAAAGTCTGGAGACGGAACGGAGATGAACTGTATTCATTATA
>JADGBS010000354.1 GCA_015231325.1 Oligoflexia bacterium
TAAGCGTTTACGTAATGGAAAAGATGTTGTTTTTATTACTGAGGGAGATCCAGCAATCTACAGCACTTGGTCGTATCTTTATCAAGAGATATTAAACAGTGAGATTGGAGCAGAAATTGAGGTAGAGATGGTTCCTGGAATTACTTCTATGAGCGCTGCTGCTGCAGAAACATTGACTCCCTTGATTGATGGTGATGAACGTTTGGCCATTGTTCCTGCAACTTATGGAGTAAGTGATATTGAAGCGATTTTTAAAGAGAATACAAAAAATAATGCGAATGTATTGAACGTATTGGTTGATACTTTAGTTTTGATGAAAATCGGAAAAAATTTCTCTTCGGTGTTGCAGCTATTACGTGAATACAATCTTTTGCAACATAGTATCTTGGTTTCGTCCGCCACCACTAAAACACAAAGGATATATCGTGGCGCAGAGATGTTAGACCTGCCTTCCAACAATATCCCCTATTTTTCAATCATGCTAATCTTTCTTAAAAATGCAAAAAAACGTGAAGGTATGCAATCGTAAATGTGATGGATAACAAAAAAAAAGTAGCAATTTATGCAGTAACTAGTCAGGGCGTGGAAATTGGTCGAAGGTTGTTTTCTGCCACTGCCTTTGCTACTGCCTCTGCCATTACGGTTGATTGTTTTGATCAAAAAGACTGTTTGCAGGAGCAGCAGGATCAAGAGTCTCAGACACTACGGATGTTGGTGAAAAAAAACTTTTATCACTATCATTGTCATGTTTTTATTTTAAGCATTGGCGCGGTAGTACGAATTATTGCGGGACTTATAAAGGATAAAAAGAGTGATCCCGCGGTTATATGTATTGATGAATTTGCAAAATATGTTATTCCCATTCTTTCCGGACATATCGGAGGGGGAAATCAGATGGCCTTGTATTTGGCAAATTTATTAGGAACAGCAGAAGCGATAATTACTACTGCATCAGATTCGCTGGGGCGGATCAGCGCAGACATTCTTGGTAAGCGATATGGTTGGGTGTTAGAAGATCCTTTCTCGATGATAAATAAGGTTTGTTCAGATGTAGTTAATGGGCGAAAGGTTATTATTTTTCAAGAAGCAGGAGAAAAACTATTGATAGATTTTACTGCGAGCGTCAATTCTAATCTGGAATATTATTATGACGGTATGGATCTCACGCGCTGTGATCCATCTCTAATTATTATTTCCGATAGACGGGAGATCAACTTTTTGTCGGGCATAACAGGGAAAAAAATAATTTTTTATCGACCAAAAAGTTTAATTATGGGTGTTGGATGTGATCGTGGTTTTCCTTCAGAAAAGATGGACGAAATAATTAATAATTTTTTACGAGCGAATAATTATGCCTTTGCTTGTGTATGTGGAGTTGCCACTGTGGATCTAAAAGCAAATGAAGATGCGATATTGAATATTTGTAAAAATTATAATTGGCGCTTATACGCTTACTCCGATAAAAATTGCTTCTGGTGTAGGCCAATGGAACAAATCTTTGGGGGCATGCCCATTGTTTATCACTATATTGTCTACGCGATGTCGCAACGTATTGTTACGTGCAAATGCACAACATTCTTTATCGCAATCGATCGTATAAACACTGCCTTGCCAAGCAATTTTAGCAATATCTATGGCCATCGCTCCTGAACCAGTACCAATATCCCAATAAACTCCAGCGGGGGATATCTGCATCTGCGCCAAAGAAATCGCTCGTACCTCCCGCTTAGTAATCAAACCATTGGCATGTCCTCCGCTTTGTTCACCGCATTGATCAGCGCCTTGCGATTTTTTTTGAAAGTGTTCTTCAGCAGGAGTATCTAATATTGGCCTAAGCGTCGACCCAGCGCTATCTTTGCGTAATAACACCATGATTTTCAACAGGTTGGGATAAATATTAGAACTATGCGTCTCTCCATCCAAACCACCTAAGTAGTCTATACTTACTTCCTCAACTGATTCTTGGGTACCTAATAAATCAGTGCAAACAAAACAATGCCAATATAGATCGTTTTCGCCGTATTGCAATAGATATTGCGCAATCTTCATGGGAGAATTTTTTGCGTCGGTCAAAATGGCCATTTTGCTGCTATAACGCAATTTAGTAATCAATCCAAATAATTCTTGCCGCCCCTCCCCTCGTCCATGCAAAGAAATAAAACAAGCATCATCCCAACTTACCCCGATTTTTGCAAATGCCCACTGAACTGCAGACGCTGCGGGATAAAATTCCAAATACTTTGCGCTTTGAGCGCCAATTTTTTTCAATAACAACGATCCTATTCCAAAAAACAATGGATCGCCACTAGCGAGAACCACAACGTTATATTCGTAGTGGAACATCATCAGCTGATCCACAACCTCATCAATTTTTCCCGCCTTGATCAAAATCTTTTTTCCTTCATATCCAGGAAAAAAAGACAATGCTCGTTCACCGCCCACTAGAACTTGTGACTCAAAAACCGCATTAACAACCCTGGACCCAAAACTGAGACATCCATCATTTTCAACTCCTATGATTTTTATTTTCGCCACAAATATGCTCACTTATATTTATTGAACCTGATGCTTATTAAACTGATGCTAATTTAATCAATCCATGAATAATGGCAACGGCCACTGCGCTCCCACCTTTTTTTCCTCTTACCGTAATATAAGGAACTTTGGCCGAGTTGAATTTTATTAACTCTTCTTTCGATTCTTCAGCAGAAACAAAACCTACTGGACAAGCAATAATTAGTGCTGGCAATTCTATTTCTAAATTTTTTAAATTTTTATTAGGAATTGATATATGTTTCAAACAAAGAGCTAAATTAGCTATTACGGAAATCATTTAAATGAACTTTCAAAAGAAATATTATCTGTCAAAACTCTATAAAAAAGATTCTTATGACTTTTTCATATAAATGTTTCAAACTGTGAAGCAAATCGAAAAGCTTGTCTCGCTCGCGTGCTACGATGCTCTTTGGCCAATGCCAAGACCTCTGGATCATCAATTAAAGAGAGCGGAACATTTTCATGGATCGCCGCTCTTTTTTTATTAATTCCGGCCACGATCATATTAACGTCGCATAAAAACTTCGCTTGCCTACGAACTGCCGCAACCCCGCTGGCAATGGCGGTATCTGAAAATCGAACTAAATGCTTATAATCTAGATCACCGGTAGTATGAACTATCCTACGCACAATCTCCCACTCTTCTCGAGTATAATCATGAGTTCCCGACTCTCGATCAATAATCGCAAAAGATTTCGCTTCAATCGTACATCCCTCCTCGGTCATCTGCTGCAGCTGTGCCATTTTTTCCATTAAATTGTCCTGTATTAGTGCTACCACTGTTACCATCTAAAAGGTTATTGTGTGAATAAAAATTTTCTTGCAAAAAATT
>JADGBS010000355.1 GCA_015231325.1 Oligoflexia bacterium
AAGGCTCTTTTGAAAACTATCGTCATAATTTTGGACACTTCGTCTTCGATAAGGATAATCCATTTTGGAACTGGGGAATACACCCTTACAGTGGTTCACAAATTTATCTCTTTTACCGAGCGAACGGTTACTCACGACTGCAAGCGCTAAAGATGTCCTTTTTTCAGGATATGCTATTTGAATGTCTTATCGAAATTTATACTGAACCACCGAGCATCCAAGATATTTACCAAACCGCTGTTTTGGGATCCATATTAGGTTATGGTCTTGAACATCTAAGCATGTATCTTATAAATAGCGGATCATTTACAGGCAAGGTAGTTGGCCATATTTTAAATCCTTCAACCCTCTTTTGGTTTTATGAAGGGAAAGTAGAAATTTACCCATCTCTTTTACCTACGAGAGCACTCAATGATCGAAAAAGCAACAGGTACTCAGATGACACTTTTACCTCCCACACTAATCACAATCGTTCGGATGGTTGGGCCCCTGCACTCTTTGTCAGAATGCGATTGTAACTATCATCGGTGGATAATAGTGCTAATGGTGCTATCAGTGCTAATGATCCCCGTGCAGGCAGCAGTCGGCGGTGAAGACATTACCACTACGATTACTACTAATAGCTGGGCACTACGTGGAGGGATCGCACTCTCTGCTACTGCTTTTGAGAGTTATAATACGCGCACCCGTCCCAAAAATTTTCATCAAGGGATGTCCTTCGCTTCACAAATCGGTTATAAATGGTCTGATATCGAGCTTTCAATCGCTTCCTATTGTACTATTACTGAGACGCAAGCAGTGTATCTGCAAGTGGGCGATTCCAAAATCAAGGTTAATGAAGTACATCTTTTAGACGCTACTTTTGGTCCCAAACTGCGCTACTATTCGTCAGTACCTCTATTTAAACAATGGGTCCCCTATGCCACCCTCGCTTGGTTACAGGGCCTGATTACCCTGAAATTCGTAGGTGGTGAATTTTCAGGCCCACTCGTGTCTCCGTATCACAAATTAGCATATCAAAGTAGTGGATTTCTTATAGGCGCTGGTATTGAATCCCACAAAACAGCGAACTATAACTCTGATAACCCTTGGACAAAGTTCACCAATAACTTTCCAGAGGTATTTTACGAAATTGTTTATAAATATTTACGTGGTAGTAAAGTATCAGTAGTCGGCGGCACTAAAAAAGAGGTAAAAACACTCCTCACTGAGGATCGCAATTACTGGATAAAAGAACATACATTTATGCTAGTTGTCGGTATGAAAATTTTTTAATCTTTAAATTTTTTTCTACAAAAATCGATAGTAGTGCTAGTATTCCCACCTATGAAAACGACCATAAAAAAAACAATAAAAAAAATTCATATAATAATTACAACAATAGCGACATCAATTATCTCTACGTTTGCCAGTGCTGATTTCACTCTTGAATCCCCAGCTACGGTATCGGCGGGGAATGAGATTTTACAGTTTTTACAACAGACAAATAGTTTACTGCCAAACAAAGTCAAGCAGTCGCTCGACAAAAAGTTTGTAATTAATTTTGTAAAGTTTGATAGTGAGACGGTGCTCCCGCCTCCCAGAAGTTTTCTCGAAGCAGAAGTAAGTGGATCTCCTTTGAGGGAACCCCTGACGGCCCCACCAGTGACATCAATGCCATCGATGCCATCGATGCCATCAAGTCATATTTTAGGAGAGGTAGACTGCACAAAAGCGATCATTTCTCTAAACTCCAATTTTATCCCCCATATTTCTCATATATCCCCTATCTCTTCTCTCTCTTCTTTCTCTCCTTTCTCTCCTATTCTACAATTTCCTATTGTGCCAGAATTCCCATTTAAGCATAAAAATTTTTACCGGACCGCCCTTGCAACTCTCCTCCACGAAATAGCACATTGTTATTACCAAAAGGAAAAGAAAAATTTTACCAAAATTGAAAAAGAACAATTTTATTCTCTTACCGGGTGGTACAAAACCGGGGCAATCGCTAGACAAAGATATCAACATAATTTACAAAACGACCGGTCTCCTGACCCTTATGAATATAAAAACGCCGAAGAAAGTTTCGCCATAAACTTTGAATATTTTTTACTCGATCCAGAATTCAAGTGTCGCCGCCCAACCCTTTATCGCTGGTTTTCAATGGCATTGAGAGAAAGAGCATCTGGAGAAGAACCATTTAAAGAATATCCCTGCAAAATCCCCACAGAGATTACAATTCCCTCGACGTTTTCATTAAACTCTATACCGGCCGCCTCACCCAGGATCCATCTAGATCCCGCTCGAGTCTATCAAATCCACTATCTTTTGGCCGGAGAAGGAGACGCCACAGGCAGTTTTGCCGGTCACTCTATGTTTAGAATCATTGTTTGCCCAGAAAACATGGTCCCGGGACCAGAGTGCCTACATAACATTAAAGAACATGTGGTGGCCAGTTTCGCCGCCGAGGTGCCTACTCCTATGATTAGTGCTTGGAGTGGACTAAATGGCGACTATAAATCTGGACTCTACTTTATGTCGCTAGAGGATGTCTACCTACAATATGCAGTGTTAGAAAAACGTCCGCTTAAATCCATTCCACTACAGCTTACATCTAAAGAACAAGAAAGCCTTATTTATCGTCTACTAGAGATCAAGGCCAGTTACAGTGGTAGTTATTACTTTCTCTCCAATAATTGCGCAGTAGAATCATTGAATTTACTAAAAAGTAGCGTTAACAACCAACATCTGATTGAGGCCGCTATCATTACGCCCAAAGGTCTGTATGATCTGTTGAAGGAGAGCGGAATTATGGATGATAGCATATTACAAGACCACGAGCGCGCTATCACCGAAGGTTATTATTTCCCCTCATCCACAGAAAAACTAGACCAAATTTTTCGCGCAATGATGAGAGAAGGACAAACTGAGGGACAGACCAATAGACAGTCCGGTAGTAGCGAAACCCTTAGCAAATATTTGGCATCCAATGCCCAAGAACGGCATAATTTCTATCAACAACGGATGCACGCCAAACCAATTCCCTCATTGGACTTCACCGCTCGCTTTTTAACCTTGGAAAAGCATATATTCGAACAAAAACAAAAGGAATTGGTGGAAAAAACCGTATTCCAATATGTGCAATACAAATCTAGAAATTTCCAAAAATTAGCTCCCCACAAGCAAATATTTTATAAAAGCATGGAAGAGCTATTCGAATTACTAAAAGTACTACGTGAACCACGGCGACTACAATATGGTTATGGACTTCCTTTGATCTGATACCAAAGCCCTTCAGCAGGATTAAGTTCTGGCGCATAACCCGGAAATTTTTCGACACGAAGTCTTTGTGGCCCTACGGCGGCAATAAAACTTCGAACAAAATAAGATTTTGAAT
>JADGBS010000356.1 GCA_015231325.1 Oligoflexia bacterium
CTGAAAACAATCAGGATTCATCTACCTCTTTCTCCATTTCATCTAGTTTAGCAGAAACTTTCTTCTTCATGTTTTTCAGCTTTTCTAATGGAGTTTCCTCTGGTTGTTCTTCCTCATCTGGAATATCATCGTCATCAGTGGTGTCTTCGTCTGGGACTTCATCCTTATTATAAGACCAGTTTATAGCAATTGCTTCCTCCAGCTTTGGAAGAAGTCGCTTCCAAACTTCCTTATCCTTTCTCCAATTTTTATAGTATCCAAGAGATTCACCATTCCAATCCTTATATGTCTTACCGTCAAGGACTACAACACCAAGACCCTTCATAGGTTCCAACAAACCATAAACTCTATCTAGTCCTGTAGCAAAAGATAGGAACAACTCAACTTCCATAAATGGTTTGATAATTCGATTCTTAACTGCTCGACATGTCAATGACACGCCAGAGTATCCCTTTTGACCACCCACAAGGGTATTATCAATAGTTTTACCCTCATCATCTTTAGTAGGTTTTCTACCAATTTGAATGGTGACAGTTGGTTTATAAACCGCAGCACGACCTCCCGGCATATCCTTCTCTAGAGTTGGATACATAACATTTGGGTTGTCATAAATTTCGTTAGTGAATACAATAGTAGTCTTAGTAATTGCAGACCATTTTGTGCAGGTCTTTAACAAAGCTTTAACGGACTTGGCAAAGGTTCCCATATCTGCCGAAGTAGATCCTTTATCCATTCTTGATTCATTCAATTCGGAATCCATACTTGCAATGTTATCCATCACAATAACAAATTCGCCCAATCTTCCAGAATCCGCCACACCTTTTAAAAATCTATTGATTGCATTTCTGGTGTTTTCCAGCGTCAGCGCAGTAATATACTTAACCTTAGTTGGATCAATACCAAAATTAGGTGCATCGTCTGGATCGATAGCATTTTCTGAATCGAAAACAATAACCTGTTTACCCATTTTCTGAGCATTTGCTATAATTTTCTGAATGAAGAATGTTTTACCGCAACCGCTAGGACCAGCGATCTGAGTAATTCGTCCAACTGGAATTCCTTTATGAAGTGATCCAGAAATTATAGCATTTAAAGCTAAAGATCCAGTATCAATCCATTCATCAATTCTAGACAATGTTGATTCACTTAGATATGTCGAGTAAGGGTTGACCTCATCGATAACATCCATCAACTTTCGAAGTTCTTTATCGTCTTTTGCCATAAATTATAATTTTATTCTACCATTCAAATCTTTCAAATGACCAATTCTATATTGAAGATCAGAATGAATACTTTCTAATTTTTCCCCCCAAAGGACTAATGGAACATCTAAGAGCTTTAGCCCCAGATGAATCTTGAGGATTTTCTGGTGACAAAATCGATTTCAATCGTTCTCCCATCTCTGTCATTTGATAATATAACACCTCTATATCTTTAGATATATTATCAATTTGTAATTCAATTTCAGAAAATTCCTTAATTTCAGATGGGGGTTCACATCCCCCGGTATATTTTACATTATTCATATTTTTATATTTTCATTTTTGTTTAATTTCGCTTGTCTCATTTTTTCTTTACTTTCATCGGAATGTTTCCGTCCCAAAAATGACTTTCCCAAATTTTCTTTATTCACTTTAGGTTTTCTCATTTTTTCCTTCGATTCTTCAGAATGTGTTTTTCCTAATCTAGCCTCGCTCATCTTTTGTTTTGTTTCTTCTGAGTGTTTTCTACCTATACCAGCTATTCGCAACTTAGTTATGCTCTCTTCTGAAAGTTTTGACCCCTTTTTACTAGAATTACCTAAATGAGATAGTCTAAGTTTTTCCTTTGTCTCATCGGAGACAAATCTACCTCGATTAGCATTTCCAATTTTTTTCTTAGTGAGTTCTGATTGTGGAACTCCTGTTCGGTCTGTGGAAAACTTACAAATATTATATCCAATGCTTAGATTGCTAGAATCAAATTTCTTCATAAAGAATGATTCTCTATCTAGAATCATGTTTTTATGATCTTTATTTGTTTTATCGAACCCATTAAAAGTCTCAAGTATTTCAATTGTAAAATTATCCCAACCATGCTTTATTAAAGCGTTTTCAAAATAATAATTACCATTGAGTTGTTTACTGGTTCTTTTATGCCCTTCAATTCTCTGTTTAAGATTTATTGATTTACCAATATAAATCTTTCCATTCACATTACAATAGAATTTATATATTCCAGCTATTGGTGGATATTTTTGATGATCGCTCATCCATATATTTAGTCACCCAGATCGTCAATACTAATTACCTTCGGATTGGTAACAACTGGTGCTGGGGCGGGTGGAGTATTAATTTGCTCGTATCTTGATAAGATATCAGCATTAAGTTCAACATTGCTAGTGGCAATTGCAGACTTACTGAAAGTCCAAGAATTTTTATCTCGATTATCACGATCTAGAAGTTCAAAAAAGAATAAAGGAAATACCTGTAACTCCAATTGCCCATTTTGGGACGGTTGAAAATGAAGGATAATTGGATTTCTAAGGGTAATATCTTGAGCGGATTCACCATCCACTACCCCCAAGATAGTTCTTCCAATTTGGTCGATTATAACTGCGTGTTTTGTTTCTTTCATAGTTAATCTAATTTACCATAATTTTTAATAAAGTCAACCTTTAAATCTGTAAGAAGTTTCTTTATCTTCACCGATATTCTACTTCTAGGTTTCGGACCAACGAGAGATTTCACATATTCTAAAATTTCAATGACTTTTTCATCTAAAGAATTTAAATTTGTTTTATCAAATGGTTCATCTAGCATTACATGTAATGTGTAACTATCACCACATGGACTATATAATGAAAACGGTGGATTAGTTGGTTTATTTAAAATTTGTTGACGTATATCCTCCATTTGAGGATTGTTAAATGGTCCGTCATCGTTTCCTATCAGTGCATTAGAGAACTTAACTACTGCTAAATTCTCTGCGTCGTCTAAACCTTTATTGTAAGCTTCTTGTGCTGTCATAATTTTAATTCTTTGTAGTGCATATTCATATCATGTTTTGCGTCTTCGAGTGTATCCCAAACTTCACGATAAGGGGCATACTTTTCAATCCATAATTCCTCTGCACTTCCCTCATGATAAACAATTTTATTATTCATCAATACTTGGCGTATACAATAATATGAATAATGCGCTTTCGATTTCCAAAAGCTATTACCATATTCATCGCAATATTTTTCCCATTTCAATTCCATACTCAACTAAAAAAATCCTCAAGTTCTATTTTGATATTTTCGTTCGGTTTGCGCAACTTCCAATTTACAGATTTGTAAAAAACTTCAATTGCCTTGTAGAGAAGTTTACCAAACATTTGCTCATAATCAATC
>JADGBS010000357.1:0-1181 GCA_015231325.1 Oligoflexia bacterium
TGGGCGTTTGATTGCGCGTCAGTATCAAGACGGAATAAAAAAATATGTAGTAGATCTAGGAGATGCAGTGGAGTCGCCTGCGAGTGTTGATGACAAGGGGCGGATGTATTTGCATCTTCGTAATCACAAAATTGTGGCATTAGATGCCCTTAGTGGAAAAGTTTTGTGGAGTTATATTCGTAGCGTTTCTTTCAAAACCACTATTCAACAAGTTTCCACTCCTGTTATATACCAGGGAAAACTTTATGTAGGTTTTGCCGATGCAAGTGTCTTTGCGCTTACTCCAGAAGAGGGGGTATTGATTTGGGAACGGGCCGTTGGTATCGGTAGTAAGTTTGTTGATGTAGATATGACCCCTACGTTTCATGATGGGCTACTGTATATCGCCTCTTGCGGAGGTCCTTTGATGGTTTTAAATCCGGAGACAGGGGTAATCTTGCGAAGATATGAGTACCAGGTTTATCGACCGCCGCTTTTTGTTGATAACGTTGGTGGAATGTTGATTGGTACTGATCATGGTGAGGTTCTCTACCTTGATAAGTATGGTGCTGTCAAGAATTCAGTCAAGTTACCAATTTCCACAGCGTCAGTGTCACGCTCTCGTGCCAGTGCTCGCACTCGCACTCATGCTTCTATCATTTTTTCCTTTGTGCCTTGGGAGCAAAAAATCGTGGAAAGAAATAAAAATGGAAATGGAAATGGCAGTGGCAGTGGAAGTGGAAATGCGAGCGGAAGTTTTAAGGGTTTTTTTGTTTTGACTAAGGATGGTGAATTTTACTTTTTGGATTGGCCTACCCTACAACCTCGTCCTCCTTTCAATTTGGGTACCAAAAATTCTGTAGTTTTTGGTTATCCGGCCAAATCGGAGAAGGAGAATCGACTTGCAATTTTTTCTGCGCGTAATCGTCTTTATGTTTTTGATCCTGTGCTCTAGTAGATTTAGTACTGATATTAAAGCGACAGATACAGAGAGAGCAACAAGATCAGCGATAGAATGGATAGCTGTTTCTTCATCGCGTCATGGTATTCTTAGCGAATTTCGTTTTTCTCCTCAACAGTGTTCCTCTCAAGTGATTAATCCCGAGATTTATCAACAAGATTTTTTGGAGGCAATGGCGACAGTGATTGCGGTCGAGGCATTGGTGGTAGGTGGATTATTATCAAAAGAGTTGGATGATGTG
>JADGBS010000357.1:1217-2823 GCA_015231325.1 Oligoflexia bacterium
ACGATTGGTGATGGAGCAAAAGAGTCAACGTCAGTTTGATCGCATAGGAGAAGAGTTGAGGCGTCTGCTTGCTGACGAACGTTATTCCGATACGGCGGGAATAGTTCACCTGCAATTGTTGTCGCAAGCGACGCAGGTAAGCATTGATAAAAGTATCTTCTTATTAAATACCTATCGGAAAATGCAGGATAAACTTGTTGGCCTTCTCAGCGAGCAACGTAGACCATTAAGTAAAACGGTGCTTCTTCCAGTGGTGCGTTCAAGGGTGCGCTCAGCGCTCAAAAATTATTGGCAGACGGTTGCCGATTTTAAATTTTCGGAGAAAGGTAAAAAATGGGATTCTTCGATAAGTGCTGATCGGGGTAAGTTACAGCAGATGGCGCTAGTGAAGAGTAGGTTTTTTTATTCTAACCAGCAGAACCTCCTACAGATGCTCCAAAGTGAACTAGGGAGTCTGGTCAATATTTTACAAGGAGCGGTTCCAATTTTTACTGCGATGAAGTCTTGTCGTGATAGAGACATTGCTTTGCGTCGACGGTATTACGTTGACAAAGGTAATGATGCATACGCGCTAGCGTCGGTTCCTTCTGCAATAACTTCTGGGGCCAGGGCCGGGGAGGAGAGTATTCCAATGCCACCCGAGTCAAATTTGTTTGTTAGAGTTAGTGAATTGAGCCAAAAATATCTATTTCACCAAAGGAATGCTCGGCACTAGTGGTCGGCATCTGTCTTTGTGTCGCCATTTGTCTTTGTACGGAAGTTGATGGCGAAAAATTGATTATCTAACTCTTCGATATATTTTTGATTGATAAAAACTTCTTCGTTAAGGCCGCCGCTGGTGGTGCTCCTTGTGCCGTGGGTGCCTTCTACGGATATTGTTTGTTCTCTTTTCTCTTTCAATTTTTCTAAGGTTATATCTCCTTCTCTAATAGTCTCTTGATCCATATTTATTAATTGAAAAAAATTTGGCCAAAGTCGCAGATACCAAAGATTTAGACAACTGATTCCATCATTTTGATAACACGCACGCCTAGAAAATTTTTCAAACTCATCTCTTTTATTTAGTAATAGGGTATTGTAACTCAGCATTATCGAGACCTCTTTAGGGGGGGCATTGTTTTTCATATAATTAACAAAGGATAAATGTTTGTAGGCCTCTTGGGGATTGTCCTTACGGATAAGGAATGCACTTAGGATGGCCAATTTTTTATGTATATTTTGTAGTGAGTTAGGGATTCGTTTTACGAATGATATTCCTTCATCCCACTTTTTTAAGATCCAAGCGAGAGGATACCATTCTTACGCCCCTCAGTGAAATAGATGCCGCCAAAAAGCAGGAAACAAAAACTGAATTGCAAGATTGGTCACAACTGAGCGTCGAAGAGATAGAATTATTTCAACAGCAACAGGGAATCACTCTTCGCAGCAAGACTCTCGACGATTTGCAAAGAATAAAATTACTATTAATAAACGGCAATATATCCGCTGCCCAATATCACTTAAAAAGCATAGATACAAATCACAATATGATTAAATTAATCAAAGAACGGTATCTAGCAATAATTCATTTTATAAAAGGAGAATACCTTCGTACTTATGAAGTGCT
>JADGBS010000357.1:2843-3371 GCA_015231325.1 Oligoflexia bacterium
TCAATCGCATTTTCGTTACAATAGTAACGTGTATAAGCAGACCTGCCTGCTTAAAGTTTGGACAATGATATTGCTGAGTCAAGACGTACATAGTGAGATTACTACAGAATTATTAAATAACGAATTTGCACACTGCTCTTTTGTAACTGCCCAAAATAGCTCTAATGATTTTCTTTGGATTTCGACGATTTTACAAATTATAGATCCAACATCAAATCTACGGAGTAAAGGAATTGTTAATGTTATGCCTAATTTGGACCAATGCACCAACGAAGAACTACGTATATGGATAAAAATCGCTATCTACTTTAATCAAACCCCGGCCATTCAATATATCCTTGAAAAAGTTCATCCAGAATTTTTGGAAGACAAAAAAATTAGAGAATTACTGGGTTCCGTCTATTACCGCCAAGAAAAAATGAATTTGGCACAATCTTTCATTCAAAATGTACATACCGCTAATACTGCAAATATCCGCGGAAATATTCAATTAAAAAACAAAAAATATGAACTTGCCTATGGGCATTA
>JADGBS010000358.1 GCA_015231325.1 Oligoflexia bacterium
CTTGAATGGTGAAAGAAGTGAAGAAATTTTAAAGTTATGGCATGATAAAAATTGGATTGGTTCTTATAGAGGAATAAATATATTTAAAAAGCTATTAAAAACTGATAAAAATATTGAAATAAGTGAAAAAGATTTATACAAAATTTTAAAAAATGATAAACTTTATTTGATTAAGCCTGGCATTTTTCGCAAAAACGAAAACGAAAAATCGAATATTCGCGAAAACGAATTTTCGTTTTCGGTTTTGAAATATACGAAAACGAAAATTCGCATACCGAAAATGCGAAAAATTATTTTTCGCTTTTTCGCAAAATGCGAAAAATTTTTGCGAAAACAAAAACGAAAAATAAATTTGCGAAAATTTACGGCATTTTTCGCTTTTTGCGGTAAAAACAAAAAATGCGAAAAATGCGAAAAATACCGCTAGATGGCAGCGAAAAATTTCGCATTTTTCGTTTTTAAGCTAAATTTGCCCAAATTTAGGTATTTAGTATGTGATATTTGTTATGTTAACACTTAATAACAAAACAAACAATAGATTTATCTTTTTAAAAGTACATTTTATTTTATGTTATTTTTTAAAATTACTGTAAAATTAATGTAAAGTTATATATATATTTAATATACTTAACAAATTTGCCTTATAAGTTCATTGGATCCTCGATTATGATAGGACTGGGTATTACTGGTCTAATCTGGATTGACTAGTGATACCCATTATTATATCACTTTAAAATCATATTGATCAATTTAATAACTTATGTTTAACTTAAATAATAGTTAAGATCATTTAAGCCAAACAGCAGTTATTAGTTATTAAACTGTATAATTGTTCTTTAATTAGGATATTGGTTCACTAATATGTCACTGCATATAAGTTTAAGCCCCATCGCCCCGGCAAGGCTATCCTAAATGATGGGGAAGTATTTTTTTCTAGCAAAAAATACTCTTACTTAAAGTCAAAGATCATAAACTTTAAGTAATCCAAAAAAACTACATATAGACTATCATTTCAAGTCTACATTAATGTTAATATCTTTAAGGTTTTTCAAATTTTCTCTCAAGTATACTAACATTTCTACACTACCAACTGAAAGGGAGGTCCTTTTCACTGTAACAATTCGACCTGCACCAGAGAAAATTCTCTCAGAAGACGAAGAAGAAGCCGGAATCGCCAAATACTTCCTTGCCAAGCGACATAAATAAGGGAATTTATCCCTTTGGATATTCCAATACGCAAGGATATCACTGTCCCTAGGAATACAAGTCTCCTTTAAATATAAATCAATTTCTCTGGTAGCCTCCAATTCCCTAGCTGTTCGTTTGGTTTGTGCAGCATCTTGTGATGTTCCTCTAATGTCATCAAAAAATTGAGAAACAATGTCATTTAGGTCATACTCTGGCACTACAAAAGTCACTTCAGGAGAGGGGTCATTTGATGGATTATCTGTTCTAATCAATGCAATAAGTTCATCAATTAATTCGGTCCTTCTCATATCAAATCCACCATGTACCCTTGGATGAAGAAGACAACCCTTAAACCGAGGATCTAGCATATGAGCATAGCAATACTCAGCCACAAGCGTACCACATTTATTGAACCGAGAATCAAGTTCATGGAGTAGAGTTTCTGCAATTTCACCAGCTGGAGTAAGAGGGTTTCCTGCAGCGGTTCGGTCCATTTGATGGCGGAGATTTGTCAAAGTCGGAATTACAAGATGTAAAGTTGGACTTTTTTCCTGGCTCACAGCAATAGAAAACTTTTCCCAAGCACTAAGAAGAACCATTACCTCTTCTATGTCTGTTTTCTCTGCCAATGTTGGCAAACTGCCTTCAACTCTGGTATCCGCCTGTTGTACCATTTGCTCAAGTGCCGGAAAAAGTTCCAAAACAGATTCTATTTGATGTTTCTCAGAATTCCACCGTGTGGGACATTTTTTGATAAGTTTTGTTCTGGTTAAACCTTTTTCAATAGCAAATTTTCGCAACTGATGAGTCGCCTTCGCTGACTTGTTGAAGTATGTTGTCAAATCGGTTAACTTGATACTCAGAGGAATCCAACTGGCGACACTATCTAAAGCCTGTGTTACAATTAAATGTATTTGGTGGTCAACACACCACATACCAACATCAATAGTATTAGAATCTGTAAGTGCTTTCCTCACATTAGCAGCTCCATCCGATACACAAATGTGATTCAGTTTAGAACCTAATTCAAGCGAAAGAATTTGATTTTCCAATTTTTTGCCAATTGTCTCAGCAGTATGTTTCCCCGTGAATGAATCTAACTTAACGAGAAATTTTTTCAAAACAAAACGTTTGTCAAGATAATGAAGAGTAAGACTTTGAAAGGGATCATTGTCTCTTGAAGTCCATGTGTCGGTAGTGAAAGCCAAAGAATCTAATTTCAAGACGTCTTTCTGAATGATTGACTTACACTTTTGTTCAACTAAATGATGAAGACCAGGAACCTTACTCGAAGACAGACTTTTACGACCAACTGGATTATATTGGCCATTAGTTGTAAGTTTGAGGAGTTCAATAAATTCTGGGTGATCAACCAACATGAAAGGGAGATCTGCCATAACTATCATTTTGGTCACTTGTGAAACAATGCGCACATTGTCCGGATGTTTAGCCAGCCACTCTGGCTTTGTAGGACGACGTCCAGGAGTACTAGTTTTAAAAGACTTTCTAGGGGGAGGAGTAGTTTCATTATCACTACCAATCAAATCGGCAGATGCATCATAAACTCTTTTAAGATGATGTGGCTTTGGTCTTTGACTCCCAGAAGGACCAGGTTGAGGATCACCAGATGAGCCAGGCTGAGTAACTCTACTATGTTCCCCACCCTCTACAGAAGAAATTGAACTGTCTTTAGACACAGCAACAACATTTTCATTTTCCTGTCTATCTAATTCTAGCCTCAAGAGGGGGTGCTTATGAGCCAGATGTGATCTAAGACCACTGGTGGACCTACCAGTGGTCCTAATTGGGATACCACATTCATTGCAAACATTATTCCCATCTATTACCTTATAGAAATTCCAAACTTTAGATGTTTTAACCATTTTGGAATGCGAAAAATTACGAAAAATGCGAAAAATGCGAGAAAATAAACCGCGAAAACGAAAACAAAAATGACAAAACAAAAATGACAAAACAAAAATGACAAAACAAAAATGACAAAACAAAAATGACAAAACAAAAATGACAAAACTAAACAACAAAATTTAAACACCAAAATTAAAATGACAAAATGAAATGTCAAAAAACAGCACACTTTTTTACCCCTTTTTAGCTGATCTAAAAGACATTTTTAGAAGAAATCGTTTTTTGAGGC
>JADGBS010000359.1 GCA_015231325.1 Oligoflexia bacterium
CTTCAAAAAATCCCCATCGCGGATTGCCCTCTTCTGTCCCAACGATCCGAACAGGACGAATAAAATCGTCTTGGCAGTTAGGGAGTGGATCACTGACTTGAATCCAATCCGACTTTTCAACCCCATACTCTTCTTTGGCTGCTTCCTCCGCAATATCACAAGATTCATACCAATGATCACCTGTGGCGCCTACATCATCAGTGCTCGTGCAATGAAATATGTAAGTACCATTTCCAGTATCATAGATAATTACCTTTTTAATATTGTGAGGTATCTTTAGTAAAGCGTATTTCCTCATATGAAGTATAATCTCCTGTGCAGTCATGTTAGGGTGAAGCAGCGATTGTGCAACCTAATCTACAAAAGGGACATGGTTGTTTGTATTGAAATTTCCGCTGGCATTGGCCCTTTATTCAAAATGGATATGAGGAACTCCAGGTGCATGAGCACCTGACAAAGATCTATTTTCCATCCTAAAACGTCTTAAACAGAGATTTCCAAAAAAGCTAAAGATCTTTCCCTCTAGAGACGGTATCTCGTCAGAGGGTGAAAATGTTTCCGTAACCATAGGGTAACGAAATATTATTGAATAGATAATTCGTTGTTGCTACTGTTGATTCTAACAAAAAAAGAAACAACAACGACGGCTTTATATATGACTGTAAATTTATCGTTTTGTAAAGTAGTAAGAGCTATTGCAGATTTATACAAGGATATTTCTAGTGATACAGGGTTAAGTTATAACGAGCTGTGTAGTTTCATATCAATGCCACTGTATGGACTGATGTCTTTGTCTGAACTGGTGAGAGCAGTACCCGGCGCAACATCAGTGAGTTCGCTTTCAGACGCAGTTAGTAAGCTTAAGGGGAATAGATTCATGAGGAGATTGAGACGAAGTATCTTACGAAAATACAAAGGTGAACTTAATCATGATGATTTCTGTCTAGCTGTAGATGATTACCGATAATATAAAATATGGAAAAAAATTATATAGGGTAGGAAGATGGAAAAGCATTAAAGGAAGTTATTTTGGGCAAAGAGTTGTATATCTTGTACTCTCTAGTCTCTATGAATCGTTCATCACTCCGCTTACAATTTTACTGGCACTACCATTTGCTCTTTGTGGTGGATTTTTAGCACTCTATTTAGGTGGGCAAACACTTAACATATTTGGATTCCTTGGAGTTTTTCTTTTACTTGGAGTAGTTGGAAAAAATTCGATCTTATTAATTGATTTTGCTCTTCAAAGCATCAACTCTGGAATCTCCCGAACAGAAGGACTTATTGCTGCAGAAAAGGCCAGAATATGTCCTATTTTAATGACTTCATTTGCATTGATTGTAGGGACTATCCCGGTCGCTATAGGGATAAATGAGGCATCCAAATCACGAACCATTATTGGCCATGTAGTAATTGGCGGTTTGATTACTTCAACTTTTCTGACTCTAATTGTTGTTCCGGTGGCCTTTACTTATATTGATAATATTAGATTATGGTTTTTTAAAAAATTGTCATGCTTTTTAGGAAAGAAAGTGGAGGTTACTTCAGTATTGCAGAAGCAACCTTAATTCCATCTGTAGCAGCGGAAGTAATTCCTCCGGCGTGTCCGGCGCCTTCGCCGCACGGGTAAAGTCCACGATGGGAAATAGATTCGCAGCTTGTAGGATCACGTTCAATTGTGACTGGAGAGGATGTACGAGTCTCTGGGGCCAAGAGCAGGGCTTTTGTCGCAAATCCAGGAATTTGTCGATCCCATTCTAATAAGGCATCACGGATGGCATCACAGATAAAAGCGGGAAGGATTTCACTGAAGTCACTTGTGAAAATTCTTCCAGGGGTGGAGCTGTGAGGAAGAAGAGAGTGTTGAGAGTGCTTGCGTTGGCGTAGCAGCGACTCTACGGTACAGGCCGGCACTAGTGGTGCTAGTCGTGGTAGTGTTAGGCATGGTGGCCCACCGCTTTTTTTACCTTGCGCGTTGATACCTGCCTCATAAGCGCGACATTCTATTGCTTGTTGGAAGGCGATCCCATCTAACGGGCCACCTACCGCAGTGCCGAAATCATTTTCGTCTACACTCACCACGATAGCAGAATTGGACCAATAACCATTTCTCCCTTGATTACTCATTCCGTTGATCACCAGACCATCGATTTCTGTAGCGGCAGGAAGCACCACTCCCCCTGGGCACATGCAGAAAGTGTAGATTGCTCGTTGTCCTTGTTGGGATTTTAGACGGTAAGCGGCGGGTTCATTTAATTTTGGGTGTGACGCCCAGTTGCCATAGAAGAGTTGGTCGATATATTTTCGTGGATGTTCGATGCGCACTCCTACGGCAAATGGTTTTGCACGCATTGCAACTTTTTCAGCATGCAGGGTGTGATATATTTCTCTTGCAGAATGGCCACTGGCCAAGATGATGTGCGGAGAGTAAATGCGCTCGCCACTTTGACTCTCCACTCCTATGACCTGCGGGGCAACCTGCTGGCCATTTACATTTAGTGAGTTTTTTTGAGGTCGGTCGATAAGAAACTTAGTTACGCGCGTGTTATAACGAATTATTACTCCGTTAATACTTAGATAATCTAGCAATTGAGAAATAATCTTTCTCATGCGGTTTGATCCAAGTTGTGCCTCTCGTAAATATCGGATAGCGGGAGGTGCACCAAAGTCGACCAGACGTTGTAAAACGTAGGGCAAAAAAGGCGATTTAATGCGTGTAAACAATTTTCCGTCGCTGAAGAGGCCAGCGCCGCCGGCACCATATTCTACGTTGCTATCAGGTTTTAACTCACCACGTTTCCAATAGGCAACCATCGAGAGAAGCCGTTGTTGCACACACTCTCCTCGTTCAATTAGAATAGATTTCACTCCATGTTCTAATAAATAAAGTGCTGCAAATATACCGGCAGGACCTGCACCAATAATAATCGGTGGTGGGTAGTCATGCTTGTGAGTAGGTGCCAAGGGACCCAAGGGGCATTGGATGTCCTCCCCCTTTTCAAAAATTTTCAGCGAGTATAGCACATGCGGAGGGCGCCCATTACGGGCGTTTCTGGCATCAAGACTTTGAGAAAGAATTTGGTAATCATAGTTATTACCAGGAGGATAGTTTTGCTTTAAATAAGCGGCCAGATAATCCTCTAGACTTTCCCTAAAATCCAAATCAATTTTAATTGTTTTGACCATGGCGGTCAGGCCTTTCAGTTTTCAGTTCAGTATTTGGCGTCAGCGTTATTCGGCATCGGCGTTATCTGTTGTTAGCGTTTGGCAATTGCATAATCATAATTTTTTCCATTTTACGATTGATTTCTTGCAATGC